>CAYSCE010000258.1:0-4909 GCA_964429475.1 uncultured Bacteroidaceae bacterium
ATAGCTATTTGAGACAACCTCAGGTTACAGACTACCATATTAAATATCAATCCGCAAGTTGTTTTGTTCGTAGGCGCATTAACATGCCTTACAACAAAAAAAATATTTATTTTGTGGCACATTAAATACATATCGTCATGGGCAAAACCATTATTGAAAAAGACATTGCAGACAGCATCAAGTCGAAACTGGGTATAAAATCAGCCGGACAGGCTTCTATTCGTGAAATCAAAAAACTGGCAGATGAGATTGAATCGGCCTCAGGCGTAAAATTCGTCCGTATGGAAATGGGCGTGCCTGGACTTCCGCCTGCACAGGCAGGAATTGAAGCCGAAATCGAAGCTCTGAAATCGGGGGTGGCTGCGCTGTATCCTGATATTATGGGCGTCAGGGAATTGAAACAGGAAATTTCATTATTCGTAAAAAACTTTCTCAACATAAGCGTCAGTCCCGAAGGTTGCGTGCCAACTGTTGGTTCGATGCAGGGCGGATTTGCTTCCTTTATGATGCTGAACCGCATCAAAGCTGATCGCGACACCATTTTATTTATTGATCCCGGTTTTCCGGTGCACAAGCAGCAGGTAAAAGTACTGGGAAATAAATTTGCCAGCTTCGACGTATATAATTTCCGTGGCGAAAAACTGCGTGCCAAGCTCGAAAGTATGTTGTCGGCAGGCAATATCCACAGTATGTTGTACAGCAATCCGAACAATCCTTCGTGGATTTGCTTCACCGATGCTGAATTGAAAATTATTGCCGAAGTGGCTGCCAAATACGATGTGGTGGTGATTGAAGACCTGGCATACTTTGCCATGGATTTCCGCAAGGATTATTCAAAACCGGGTCAACCGCCGTTCCAGCCTAGTATTGCGAATTATTACGACAAATTCATTCTGATGATCAGCAGCTCGAAAGCGTTTAGTTATGCCGGACAGCGCATTGGCATGATGGTGATTTCGGACAAACTTTTCACCTCGAAATATCCCGATCTGAAACGTTTTTATGCGCGAGAAGACTTTGGTCACGCCATGATTTTCGGAACCTTGTATGCACTCAGCAGCGGCGCTGCCCACACAACACAATATGGCCTGCTGGGCATTCTGAAAGCTGTCAACAGTGGTAAGTACAATTTCCGTGAAGATATTCTTGAGTACGGTCAGAAGGCAGGCATCATGAAAAAAATGTTCATGGACAACGGTTTCAAAATCGTGTACGACATGGACGAAAACGATCCGGTGGCCGATGGATTCTATTTCACAGTGAGCTATCCCGGTTTGTCGGGCGATCAGCTGCTGGACGAATTTCTGTACTACGGCATCAGCGCAATCGCGCTCAGCACCACCGGAAGCGAGCGTACCGAAGGTATCCGCGCCTGCGTGTCGCTGGTCAACCGAAATCAGTTTCCCGCGCTGGAAGAGCGTTTGAAGCTGTTTCACGAGAATCATGCATAGAGCATGAGGCATGCGGCGTGAGGCATGCGGTAGCTTCGCACTCACACGGCCCACTCGTTCTGTTTTAGGCATAGGGCATGCGGCATGCGGCTCAAAGCACAACGCTCAGAGCACCACGCTTCGCTATAAGAAAGTTGTCAAGTTTTAAAGTTGAAAGGCTTCGTAATGCGTAACGTCATGCTGGTCATTGAGCCTGGCGAAATGCAGCGTGATAAACTCCGGGCATGGGGCGCAGAGCTGAAAGCTGAATGCTGAATGCTGCTCACGACCGGTCGAAGAAAATATTCTTTTCGGATACGCTCAGCGGAATTCCATAGATGGAAATGACGTCTTTCGGGAACAGGCCCAGGTCGCGGGCTGCGATACCTACCGAATACATCACGCGGTTGTCAACGTGATAATGGGCCGCCATATTAACGGCGCTGCCTATGGCAATACCCAGATCGACCATGGTAATGGCACAGGGCGTTGTATCGGGTTTGGTGGTACACGAAAAACCGCAGTGTGAGCACAATTGAACATTTCGGGGACCATATGATGCTCCGATCAATACCAGTGCATCGGCTTTCAGCAGATTACCGGCATCACGCCCCAGAAACGCAATATTGTTGTCTTTCGACAATTCTTCCATTTTATGACTCAGAATTTTGAGTTCATTGCCGGTAATCAGCAAATAGCTGAGTCGCTCCATGCCGCGCCCTTTGGGCGCTGTTTTGGCAGCAATAATCATGTTTTCGGCAATGTCAACAACGGCATTGCGCAAAAATTCTTCAGGTTTTTTTATGCTCATGGTGTTGATGTGTTTTTTGGGGTGCTTACTATTCTGCCTTTCTTATACACAATTTTTTTCTCAATGTTACCATCCTGGCTGTACGTGATTTCTTCGCCATCTTTTTCGTTGTTTACATAATGAACAACGGCCCGTGTTTTTTTCGATCCATAAAAATAGGCTGTCTGCTGGCCGGTTCCGTTGATGAATTTCCCTGTTCCTACCAGAATTCCGTTGGATTCATAATAATTCCATGTTCCATCAAATAGTCCAAGCTTGTATTGTCCTGAAACACGGGGTTGACCATTGGGATAGAATTCAGCATAGGCTCCGTGAAGTTTGTCGTTTTCGAAATTAGCCTGCATCTGCACCTGACCGTTTTCGTAAAAGGTTTTCTGTGATCCGTTTTTCAATCCATCGGCAAAAGTGGTTATTTCAGTCTTTTTACCATTGACATCAAATTCCTCGTAGAGTCCGTTCAGCTGGTCATCGGCATACTGCATCCGCACCTCAATTTTCCCATTCGGATAATAATAACGGGCTTCGCCATTTTTCAATCCGTCGCGCATGGAAACTTCGCTTTTTATGGTACCGTCGGGATATTTTTCTGTCACAGTTTTGGTGCAGGACATCAGCATTGTCGATAGTAAAACAATAATAATCAGGTGCAAACGGTTGGAAAGCGAAGACATACGGCCATATTTAAGTTGTAAAGATAGTTGAAAACCGGCAAACATCGTCATAAAAATTGCAGATTTTTAATATTATCTTTGCATGGCAAATTATGTTATTCGCAGCACCCTACATATTATGGGGCCTCACAGCCCTCAGCATCCCGGTCATCGTCCATCTGTTCGATTTCAGACGATACCGCAAAGTGCGCTTTTCGGACAATTTCCTGTTGCAGGAATTGCTCGAGAAAAACAAGCGGCAGAGCAGAATCCGCAGGTTAATCATTATGAGTCTCCGTATGTTGTTTATTGCGGCTCTGGTACTTGCTTTTGCGCGTCCGTATATTCCCACTGCCGCTGGCACTGCTTCGAAAGGAAGCCACCTGTATGTGAATATTTATGTTGACAATAGTCTGAGCATGGAAGTCACTGATGGTAAAACCGATTTACTGGAGCAGGCAAGAACCAAAGCCCGCGAAGTGATTAAAGCTTATCCGGTCGGGACATTGTTCAGGCTCATCACCAATGAGTTTTCAGGGGACCATGAACGATTTGTTTCTCAGGACGAATGTCTGAACATGCTGCAACAGGTTGAATTTTCCTCGTTCTCACGGAAGATGAGTCAGGTGATGTCGCGTATGTCTGATCTGGCCGACCGAAACGCCCCCGATGCCATTCATCATTATTATGTCATCAGCGATTTTCAGAAAGCAACTTCCGATATTCAGCAATTCAGTAACCGCAAACTTCCGATATTTCTGATGCCGCTTGAACACCCTCAGACAGCCAATATTGCGGTGGACAGTGTCTGGTTCAGTGGCCCTTTGCAACTCGAAAACAACATGCTCACCATTAGTGCCAGGGTGCGGAATTTCAGCGAAGGCATGCTGGAGAAAATCCCCGTCCGTTTGTATGTCGATGGCAAGCAGAAAGGTCTGAGCGATGTTCAGCTGGCCGGCAACGGAAGCGATGTGGTTGAATTTTCTTTTGTGGTGAATACCAAAGGCAGCCATCAGGGCTACATTGAAACCGATGATGCACCCATCAGTTTCGACGACCGGATGTTTTTCGCTTTCGATATTGCCTCGTCGGTGCCTGTGTATCACATTGCTGGAGCCGGATCAACACCCAATATGCACAATTTGTTCTCGAAAGACAGTTTGTTCAATTTTGTATCGGCATCGGAAGGCAATGTGGATATGGATCGAATGACCGCATCGGGACTCATTATTCTGGATGAATTGACCACGCTGTCTTCCGGTCTCGTGTCGGAAATAAACAAATCGATTGAAACCGGCGGTAATGTACTGATTATTCCACCTGCCAACCTCGATCCAAAGCAGTATCAAAGCGGATTTCAGGCACTCGGCATTCCGGTATACGGTGGTGTGGATACCGCCAATACCAGGGTCGGTAAAATTGATGCCCGACATCCGTTATTCCGTGGTGTTTTTGTGACCCCCCCTGAGCAAATTCAATATCCAGCTGTGTTTACATCCTATCGTTTACCTGCAGGTGCGGGCCGCAATGTAATGACTTTACTGAACGGCAAGCCATTCATGTCGGAATTTACGCGGGGCAAGGGACATATTTATGTGCTGGCTGTTCCGTTGCAGTCTTCATACTCCTCGTTTGCTTCCAACGCATTGATTGTTCCATCGGTGATGCAGATGGCGTTTTCAAGCAGGGTCATGTCGTCGGTGGCATATCCGCTCGATTATCCTTATGGCATTGATTTGCCGGGCAACGGCATTTCGGGCGAAAAGCCACCCGTGCTGGTGAGTTTCGATGGCGGTCAGGAATTGATTCCGGGCTTCAGTAACGGCAATCCGCCACGGATTTTCCTGAATGCACAAATCAAACAACCCGGTGCCTATAAAGTAAAAAACAGTCACGGTAATCTGATGTCTTTCGGATTGAATTATTCCCGCAACGAAAGTCAGCAGGAATATTATTCCATGCAGGAACTGAAAAGCCATACCGGCAGCAACGATCAGATTCGTGTGATGGAAACCGGC
>CAYSCE010000259.1:0-4898 GCA_964429475.1 uncultured Bacteroidaceae bacterium
AAAACGATCACGGTAAATAGTCTGAAAAACCACATTCGGAGCTGGTTTCACAAGCGAGTCTGTACTATTTGCAATCATTCTGATTTCATTTTTTTGGGCCATTTGTTTTGCAGGCTGTTCTTTCTGTATCCACATAAAATAAGCGGTGGTCAGCATCAACACAAGGATTGCAGCAGCCGCTACTCGAAACAGCACTGCCGTGAGCGAAAACATTTTCGGCGGATTGGCTTTCTGCCAAACACGTCCGCGTGCAGCTTCTGCTGCGGCATCGTCACTGGCGGCTTCTTCGAGCAAAGCCTGACGGATCATATTATCAAACTCAGACGTTTTCATGACTGACGTTATTTGTAATTCGTTGAATAATAAAACTGCGGGCCTTGCACAACTGCGAGCGCGAAGTGGTTTCGCTGATACCGATCAGTTGCGCAATTTCCTTGTGCGAAAATCCTTCGATGGCATACAGATTAAATACCGTGCGGTATCCGGCAGGCATGGTGGTAAGAACCTGATGGATCTGTTCTGCATCAAAATCGCTTGCATCAAAACTTTCGGGCGTATAATCATCATACAGCGCCATGTCTTCTTCGAGCACCAGCAAGCGGCGGCGTTTGAGAAAACGCAGCGATTCGTTGATGACCAATGTGTGAATCCAGCGGCCCAAACTGCCTTCGGTGCGAACATCAAATGTATGCAATCCATTGAATACCCGGATAAATGCATCGGCCACCACATCTTCGGCATCGTGATGATTGCCCAGATAACGCACTGCAATGCGGAATGAAGTCCGGTAATGCGCATCAAACAATTCGCGCTGCGCCGTACGGCTGCCGCTTTTGCATTGTCTGATGAGTTTATCTTCGTTCACGGATAATTGATTTCGTTGCAAATGTAATAACCTGCCTGATGATAAAAACGCTGCCTGATGAAATAATTAAAATGAAAAAATAAAATTCGTTTATTTATAAGTGTGCTAATTCTGTCATAAAATCATCTGCATTCGGAGATTTTATCCTAATTTTGCCCGATTAATTAATTTATTTAAGGTATGAAAAAAAATGGGGGATTTTTTTGTCTGGTACTTTTTCTTCTGATTCAAACACAGCTATCCGCCACAACGCGCAGTAGTCTTGCAGTTGCAGGCAACTGGAGCAGTCCGGCAAGTTGGAGCGGCGGCATTTTGCCAGTAGCGGGCGATACGGTGTATATTGTCAACGGCTCAACCATTACGCTCGATCAGGCAGTTTCGGTGCGGGCAATTCATATCAACAGCACCGGCACACTGAACATCGGCTCGCAAATACTTTCACTGACTGGAATCAACGACAGTATCGGCAATGTGTCACTTTATGGAACGCTGAATCTCAACACCGGAACCATTAATCTGACCGGCATCTGGAACAACAGCGGAACATTCAATTGCGGCACCGGCACTGTGAATTTCGACGGCGGTTTTGAACAAGCCATTGAAGGAAGCAGCCTGTCGGTTTTTTACAACCTGTACAACAACAATCCCAACACCACCGGAACCAACGGTATTTCGAGCCATCCGGTGTCAGTTACCATTAAAGGGAATTTTATTCAGAACGGACAATTCCACCGCAACAGCAACGGAAACCCCGATGCTACGGTCATTTTCGATGGAAGCACGACTTTGTCCGGTGCATACAGTTACTATCTGAATCACATCATCATCAATGCCGGAGCAACGCTGAGTGCGGGTTCCAAAACCATATACCTGTACGGAAACTGGACAAATAATGGAACGTTTGTCTGTGGCACAGGAACACTGCGCGTATCGCAGGACAGCTATTCATCGGCGCAGCCGAATGCGCAGTACATCTATCAACCGATGGCCCAATCGTTTTATAATCTCTACATAAACAAATCAACCGGAAGTGTGCAGCCCGGAATCTATGCGGGAAACGCAGCAGGGAATCTGACCGTGAGCAATGATTTTACCGTGAACAACGGAACCTGGAATGTAAACGGAACGAAGAACCTGACCGTGCTGGGCGACTTTATCGTCAACAGCAGCGGTGGTGGTATTTTTGCCGCATCAACCGGAAATGTTTATCTCTCAGGTGGATCACAACAAATATTATCGCCAGGTACAAGTACGTTGTACAATCTGCAGATTTTTAATTCCGGCGCAGGAATTCTCCTGGGCAGCAACACCACAGTGACGAATACACTTCAGCTGGTGACCGGCATGGTGAAAACTTTGAATGGCACAAACTTCTACGAATTATATTTATCGAACAACTCGCCTTCGGCGCTGCTGGCGGGCTACACGTCATCGAATTTCATTCAGGGAAAATTCCGCCGTGCCCTTTCAAGTGGCTCAGGAACTTATGTTTTTCCCATCGGACCTGTTCATATGATCAGCAATACTTATCGTCCGGTAACGCTGAATCAGACTGCATCCGGCGGAGCAACAGATATTTTATTATACGAAGATACGATTACTGCTGCCGCTTACAAAGCCAATTGGTGGCTCTTCATGCAGCCTACAGGCGGCAATCCGGCAGGCACCATCACCAATTCATACGATCTTGCTACCGATTTTCCGGCAGGAACTTTTGAATGTGCAATGTCTCTCATCCGTGGCTCAGTGCCGCCTCCGGCTGCCTGGGTAACACCTCTTGCCACCACCACCGGCGCTTCGTCCGGATCCATCACAACAACCTGTCCCGGCGTGTATTCTCCATTTGCATACATCATCGGTGAGCCGGTGCTGACAACCAATGCAGCCACGATTTGTTCCGGCAATACAGCTTCGCTCAGCACTACCTGGTCGGGCGGATCGGGCACCATTCGCTGGTACGATGCGGCTTCAGGAGGTACGTTGTTGTATTCAGGGACCAATTATACTACACCAGCATTAACGTCAAACACCACATATTACGCAACACTTGCCAATGCATTCACAGGCTGCGAAACACACAGAACTCCACTGACTGTAACAGTAAATGCGCTGCCAAATACTTCAGTCATTGCAAATACCGGCATTTGTGCAGGGAACAACATTGCCATCGGGGGCGCATCAGTGGCCGGAAACAGCTACAGCTGGACATCGAATCCGGTCGGGTTTACATCAGCCTCTTCGAATCCCACCGTGACTCCAGCTGCAACAACAACGTATTATCTCACGCAAAGCATCACTGCAACCGGATGCACCAATTCCGCTCAGGTGACGATTAGTATTGATCCGCTCCCCGTTGCTCCAACAGCGGCTTTGGTGAATCAGAATAATTTCTGTTCCGAAAATGTTGACAGCATTACATTATCGGCTGCAGGTGGCAGCGGAACAACGCTCAACTGGTACACAGGCAGCTGTGGGAGCGGAACACCACTGACCGGAAACAACCTCTCCATTGATGCACCATCAACAACTACAACCTTCTATGCCGCATGGGAAAACGGTTGCGGCGTTTCGACCTGTCAGAGTATCACCGTGACTGTACTGCCCTCGCCCACTGCCAATGCCGGTAACGATATTGAAATTTGTTCCGGAAATCCGGTAAATATCAACGGATCGGGAGGCACCATGTATTATTGGTCAAATGGACAAACCAATGCTTCATTTACATACACTCCTGCGCAGTCCGATACGCTGGTACTGAGTATTGCTGCAGCAAACGGCTGCACAGATGAAGATACAGTTATCATTACTGTTCACGATTTGCCAGTTCCTTTACTGAGTTCCGATACAAGTATCTGCTCCGGAAACGATGTCCAGTTGCAGGCTTCAGGTGGTACAACCTATTTATGGAGCACAGGTGCATCCACTTCAAACATTTCAGTAACCCCGGCTGCAACGACTACTTATTTTGCGACCGTTACCGATGCAAATGGTTGTTCAGCACAGGACTCCGTCATAGTTACCCTATTACCGCCAACAGAATTTGTCGTATCATCGAATCCCTCAGGGACCATACTGACAGGGCAGTTGGTAACGTTTACGGTTACGCCGGATACATTACTTCAATACAATTTTTACATTAACGGAGCGCTGTCTCAGTCATCTTCTTCGAACACCTGGACCACCAACGACCTGATGCCCGGAGATGTTGTGACAGTGAGCGTTGAATCGGGCGTTTGTCCGACCGATCCAAAAGATCTTTCACCAGGCATAATTGAAATTTATAATTCCTTCACACCGAATTTTGATGGAATGAATGATGTGTTTTTACCAGGGGTGGATTTGACCATCATCAATCGCTGGGGACAGGAGCTCTATCATGGAAACGAAGGCTGGGACGGCTCTTTCGGCGATGATTCCGTTTCGCAGGGCACCTATTTCTTTATCGTAAAACTCATTGATGAAGAAGGAAAAGAGTCTGAAGTTAAAGGATCAGTAACCTTAATCCGCTAAGCCATGAAAAAGTTATATATCATCCTTTTAATAAGTGTTTCTGCGGTATCGACGCAGCTGAATGCACAAAACGATTTTCAGTTTTCACAATTCATGTTCAATGAGTTGTGTTATAATCCCGCAGTAGCAGCCACATCCAACGATATCAACCTGAGTCTGCTCGGTCGTCAGCAATGGGTTGGATTTGGCGGAGCACCTTCCACACAATCGTTTAATGCTTACTGCAACATCGATAAAATCGGTGGATTCGGATTAAATGTACTGAACGATCAGCTCGGATACGAACACAATCTGAATGCAAGATTTTCGTATGCACGCAATTTTAAACTCGGCGATACAACATCCTTCTGTCTGGGAATGTCGGGTGGTATCGCAGCGCGGAGCATCGACGCCGACGAACTCAGCTTCGAAAATCCGGCAGAAGTAATTGCGCCCGAAGATCTCGAAAACAAGACCAAAGGCGACTTTGGCGTTGGTCTCGTTTTTCGCACACATGGATTTACTTTACAGGCATCGTCCACAC
>CAYSCE010000260.1:0-4890 GCA_964429475.1 uncultured Bacteroidaceae bacterium
ATGCATCGGACCAGGCGCGCGATGCATCGAGAGCCTTGAACGTAGCATCATCGTGTGCAAAGCTCACATAGCGTATTGGCTTATAATCGATGTTTTTGATTTTCTGCAGCTCAACAAAAATATTGCGGTTGTGAATGGCAATATCCGAAAGCTCCGGAACGCTGAATGCAGGCCGTCCTCCGGCAATATTGCGCCATGAAGCGCCACGGTCGTAATTCACTAAAACAGGACTGAATCCGGCCTCGGCAAGATAGCGGAACAAGGCGCTGCCACCGATTCCACCACCGGCAACCAACGATTTTACTTTGCGGCGTTCGGTCTTTTTACCAGGTGTAAACGGCACAATCACTTCGTTTTCTTTTCCCGGATACAACTCGCCAATGAGCACCTGATTCGATAATGGTCCACGTGGTGTAGCATCGCCAACAATGGTAATTCCTTTCGAAGCAATGGTCGATTTCAGGCGGCGGATGCAACGTTTGCCACGGCAGGCACCCATTCCAAGACGTGTTGTATGCTTGATTTCATCAATCGAAATAAACTTGCGGTCGCCAATGCGTTCCAGAATTTCATCGAGTGTTACATCGTCGCAATGACATACATAGGTGGCACCTTCTTCTTTATAGCTTGTAGTCTGCAGTGAAGGCTTTTCGGGATAATTGCTTTTGACAATAAAACCACGCACTTTTGTGAGGTCATCACCATGTACCGTATTTGATTTTACACGTGCAACATTGGTTTTATTGGGCTTGGTCAGAATTTTTTCAATCACACCTTCGCCCTGAATTTTTCCGTTGTTGTCAACGAGATAAACTTCTTCTTTTTCGTTTGCTTCGTATTCAATGGGCAGAAAGAGCTGGTCTTTTTCAGTGTTGTAACCAAATATGGCCAGACCCGGACATTGATACACACACTGCATACAGCCGATACATTTGTCGTAATCAACAACAGGTACGGTGCTGGTTGATGTTTTTGTTATTGCTCCGTAAGGACATGCAAATGCACAGGGATTACATGCAAAGCCGTACAGACAGTCAATCTGGACAAAAGGTTTCTTCTTACGGTCACCAACAGGAAGTGCCGGTTCTTCGATCACCCGCACCGGATGCTGTTGTGAGTCGATGTATTCTTTCGAAACAGCGAGATAATCATCGTAATTGTAGCGCACCGACATCATGTCAAGTACTTCGTATGCCGATTGTTTTCCGCGCAGCACAGCTGAAGTTCCTTCACCAATACGGATGGCATCGCCGACACCATGACAATTACGTCCGAAAATTTCATTACCGAGGGTAAGCAGCTGATCGTCGGGAACAAGGCCCGTACAGATGTTGATGGCATCGATACCTTCAATCACTTTTTCGGTTCCAGGAATGGGTTTGAAATTATGTGCTTCGGCAATAACAGCACCCACAATGCCCGTATGATCTTCGTTGGGAATGGCACTGACCAGAATATGATTGAGCATAACGGGAATTCCGAGACGACGTACACGGTTGGCCTGAACCGGGAATCCACCTTCTTTTCCCATAGCCTCAATGATGGCCACAACCTGTGCTCCGGCCTGCATGAGCTGATATGATGTAAGATAGCCGATATTACCTGCACCAACAGTGAGAATTTTTTTACCGAGCAAGGTGAGTTCGGTATTCATCATTTTCTGAACTACTGCAGCGGTGTAGACACCCGGCACATCGTCATTTTCGAAGGTCGGCATAAACGGAACAGCGCCTGTAGCCACAATCAGATGATTGCATTCGATGTAGAAAATTTCTTCGGTTTTAATATTTTTCACTGCAATGCGCTTGCCTTCGAGCAAATCCCACACAGTGCAATTCAGAAAAATGCCTTCATGATTGTCGCCGGCAAGGGCCGAAGCGATTTCAAAACCACGCATGCCGCCATATTTTTTTTCTTTTTCGAAAAAGAAGAACTGGTGGGTCTGCATGTTAAACTGACCGCCGATTTTTGCATTATTATCGATCACAATATTCGATACACCGTGCTGATTCAATATTTTGCGGGCAGCAAGACCGGCAGGGCCGGCACCAACGATAGCCACATCGGTGCGATAGACTTTCGTCTGCGGCTGTTCATGCAGTTCGCCTTCCGGCATATAGTCTTTGGGCACTTCCATAACTTCGTTCACACCATCAATCTGCGTAATACAGATGCGGCGGATGACACCATCGACCAGCATTTCGCAGGCACCGCATTTACCAATACCGCATTCGAGCGAGCGGTTGCGATCCTGAAGACTGTGGCTGTGTACAGGAAAACCTGCATTGTGCAAAGCTGCGGCAATGGTGAATCCCTTGTCGCCTTCTACCTTGGCTCCGTTAAACAAAAACGCATGCTTTTCGCATTCCGGAACAGGCAGGATGGGATGTTTATCAATTTTTGACATAGTACTGGGTAAATTTACGGCTGCAAAATTAGGTGTTAATTCAAAGCCAGGGGTGCTGGATACTTGATTTTTGATACATCGTTTTATGAGATAATGCAATATATTATGGCAGGGCTTTCCAATTTTCACGAAAAATGTAACTTTGCGCAAAAGATAGACTACATGAGCAGAATAACACCCATAATCATTGCCTGTCTGGCCTTTGTACTGGCTGCATGCAGCGGCGGAAACAAAAATGAGGATCAGAATGCCAACCGCAAAGGCACTGTCAACAACAATCTGAAAGCCGGTAAAATAACCATAGGCGCTTCGGAAGAGAGTTATGACCTTGCACAACGTCTGGCTTCGACCTACGTTGCAGAGAACACCAACATTATCGTTGAGGTAATCCCTTTTAAACCCGAAGAACTTGAGAAAGCGCTTTCATCGGGCATGATACAGATGATTGTTACCGGCGGCAGCGACAATCCATATCCTGGCACCAAAGCCACGCTGATTGCCACCGATGTGATGGTTGTCACTGTTAACTTCAATAGCAATCCCTGTATTCAGCATCTGGCCATCCGGGGTCTCGATCTGAAAGAGCTGCAGGGCATTTTCACCACCGCTACTATTTCCAACTGGAATCAGATTGATAAAAAAGCCGCCTCAACACCCATAAAACCGCTTGCAGCGCCCAAAAACGGCAGTGCAAATACCATTGTCGAAGCCTTCCTGAAAGGGAATTTCACAAAAACCACCACTACAGCCATGAGCGAAAAGGAGCTGCTGAACAGTATGATTGTCAGTCCCGGCAATATTGCTCTGATGAGCCACACCAAAGCTTTTGATCTTTCGTCGGGATTAAGGGCAAACGGCATTTATATTATTGCGTTTGATATTAACGGGAATAATATTGCCGACGACAATGAACTCATCTATGATGAACTGACACATCTTAAAAAAGCGTACAAAGCCGGAAAATTTCCGAAAGAACTGGTACGCAATCATTATTTTATCACCAAAGACAATGTTGAAAGAACAGACATTGTGAAACACTTTACCGATTATGTGCTAAAAAATGGTAAAGATATTATTTCAACCAGCGGATATTTTGAACCTCTTAAAAAATAAAAATATGAAAAAAGCTCTTTTCATTCTTTCACTGGCGGCTTTCATTTCTTCATGCTGCGCTCAAAAAGCAAACACGAAGGATGTTGTTTTCGAAAATTTCACCGATACGGTGAGCTACATGATTGGTACCGACATTGCGAAAAGTT
Organism: uncultured Bacteroidaceae bacterium; assembly: GCA_964429475.1. GTDB lineage: Bacteria > Bacteroidota > Bacteroidia > Bacteroidales > DTU049 > GWF2-43-63. The sequence continues at coordinate 3,667 of CAYSCE010000260.1, forward strand.
TTCAGACCAACAATATTCAAGTTAATTCCGAAATGCTTTTTGCCGGCATCCGCGACGTGATGGGCGGCAAAACAGACCGTTTCACTCAGGAACAATTTCAAACTGTAATGGGACGTTTCCAGAAAGAGATGCAGCAAAAACAACAGGCTGAATCTGCAAAACAAGCCTTGATCAACAAAGAAAAAGGCAAAGCTTTTATGGATGAGAACAAAAAGAAAGAAGGTGTCATGCAAACCGCATCAGGACTTCAGTATAAAATTCTGCGCGATGCCACCGGACCGAAACCAACCGCAGCAAACACGGTAAAAGTAAACTACGAAGGAAAACTGATTGACGGAACTATTTTCGATAGCAGCTACGAACGCGGTCAGCCTGCCGAATTTGGTCTTGGGCAGGTTATCAAAGGCTGGACCGAAGGCTTGCAACTGATGAGTGTCGGTTCCATGTTCGAATTTGTGATTCCAAGCGATCTGGCCTATGGCGATCGTGGTATGCAAACCATTCAGGGCGGATCAACACTGATCTTTAAAGTTGAATTACTTGAAATCAAATAATCCAAAAAAACAGACTCCATGAAAAAACTGATGATTCTCCTCGCTGTTGTCGTTGGCCTTTCGGCATGTGGTGACAAGAAAAAAAAGCATAAAGCCGAATCAACACAGCAGAACACCGAAGTTGTTGCTGATGAAACAACACCCGAACAAACCGTAACACCAGTTGAAGGCTACACCATGACCGAAAGCGGCCTGCAATACAAAGTGCTGCGCGATGCAACAGGCCCGAAACCTGGCCCCACCAGCAAAGTGAAAGTCCACTATGAAGGAAAACTGCTCGATGGAAAAATTTTCGATAGCAGCTACGAACGCAAGGAGCCCATTACGTTTGGCCTGAACCAGGTAATCCCCGGCTGGACCGAAGGAGTACAACTGATGAGTGTTGGCTCGATGTATGAATTTATTATTCCTGCCAATTTAGCCTATGGAAGCCAGGGAAACCAAGGTATTCCGCCCAATTCAACATTGATTTTCAAAGTTGAATTATTGGGAATCGAAAAATAATTCTCTGAATTTAATTCATTGAAGCCCGCTCTGTGCGGGCTTTTTTTATGTAGTGCTCATTACAGAAGAGTTTGTAAAGTAAAAAGTTTTAAAGTATAAAGGTGTTTTGGTAGTAGTCAGTAGCCAGTAGTCAGATTCTGTGTTAATGGCCAAATAATTTGGAAAA
>CAYSCE010000261.1:0-4887 GCA_964429475.1 uncultured Bacteroidaceae bacterium
AAATAAACTCCACTGAAATTTGAGGTGTTTGCTGTGGTTGTCACCACATTGCTGTCGATGATGGTGTTGCTCTGATAATACATGAAAATTCCGGCAACATATGGATTGACCATCGTGTTTTTACGGATAATGAGCGAGTCTTCGGGAATGGCTGTGGATGCGCCATAGAGATACATGCCATAGGCACCGTTTTCGATTTTATTGTTTTCGAAAACACTCATGGAATCATTCGTCATTGTACCCGGATTTGAATAAATGACCGCAAGTGCATTTGAATTCACTGTTGCTACAGGCGCCATCAGATGCATGTTCCGGTATTGATTGTACGCACAGGTGCTGTCGATGGTGAGCACTCTGGAGAACGATGCATTTCCGGCGCTTTTCAAGGTAAGGTCTTCAATCGTAACAAACGAAGTCCCACTCACAGCCAGCACATAATTGTCGGTTGCACCTGCAGGCGTGAAGGTGTACGAAACCGCTGCACTGTCCTGCGATGCAGAACGGATAATAATATTGTTGGTGGCTGAAACGCCGGCTACATTCGAAATACGCGCTTGTCCGGTGTAATCGCCGTCTTCGATTTCAATAACCACGGGGCCGCATACACCGCCCGCCGACAATGTATCGGCAGCAGCGGCCAGTGTTTGGAAATTATTTCCGGAAGACGGTAAAAGCGGATTAATGGTGTACAGTCCGTTCATCGAAACATGAATAATGGTGCGGATTGTATCATTGGTGCGGTTGGTATCGGCCGAATCGAGATACACTGTTAGTAAATAAGCGCCAGGACGTAGGATTGAAAATGTATCCAGTTCAAGAGTGTCGCTGCTTCCCGCAGCCATGGCCAATGACGGCCCTGTCCATGTTCCGGAATTTCCGTTTGATAAATTCCAGTGAATGGTTAATGCACCCGCAGCAATTCCTGTATTGCCGGAATCAGCGAGAATAACATGATTGTAAACATCCGATCCGATGCAGTAATGCGATAAGGCCGGTTGTGAAAATCCGCTCAGCGAATAATCATTTTGTGCCTGCACATGCAGAAAAGCACTACCCATCAACAGAAAAACAAGGACAGCATACAGCTTTTTCATATCACAGTTTTTTAAGTTCTTCAACAATTGCAGAAAGCATTTCAGCGGCTTTGCCTTTGAGATAAACATCGCGGGGACCAAAAGCAAATACGTTTTTATCGGGATTGATTTCAATGATGTAAGCGCCGTTTCGCCGCGCTCCCTGCGGAATCATATTCGCCGGCATCACTTCGCCCGATGTGCCTATAACCAGCATCAGATCGCACGTTGCAGCAATCTGAAATGAACGTGAATAAGCGTCAACCGGAATGCCTTCGCCAAAAAACACGAAATCGGGCTTCAATACTGATTTACAGACGGGACAGAGTGGGGGAATCACCTCAAGCGCTTTTTCATCGGCCGGATATTTCTGCTGACATTTCTCGCACAGCAAATGCGCGGTGGTTCCATGAAACTCAATCACATCGGTGTTACCGGCCAGCTGATGAAAGTGATCGATGTTTTGCGTGATTACGGTCAGGTTAGTTTTGATTTTCTCAATGTCGGCCAGTGCATAATGTGCGGCATTGGGCTTTGTGTTCTGGACATAATGATAAAACAATTCCTTTATCACTTTCCATGCTTCGTGCGGATGACTGTAGAAATAGCTCAGCTCCAGCACTTCGGGATTGTATTTTGTCCACACGCCGCCTTCACCGCGAAAAGTCGGTATTCCGCTTTCGGCCGATATGCCCGCACCCGAGAATACGGCAGGCATTTGCGACTCACGTATTAATTGAGCAGCTTTTTGTATTCCCCCTTCCATGATTCAAATGTATAATTTTATTACCAATATTACTCTTTATCTTTTTCTGTTTCTTCGCTGTCGTCCAGTCTGTTTTCATCAAATTCATTACTCAGAGCCGATGCCAGTTCAAAATCTTCTTCGGCAACATACATTTTTATTCCGCCGATGGCATTGGATAACAGCGGGTCGATATTGATGGTGATTTCATCCCGAAAACTGACACGAACGCCGTTCGACTCGAGAAATGCCTGTAAAGTATAGTATTCATGCGGCCAGACGAAGCTTCGCAAAAACACCCAGTTGATTTCTTCGTTCATGGTTTTTTTGTAAAGATATAAAAAATCATCACAAATACTTTATTTTGTACAAAACCTGTTATATTTGCGTGGCATAGTTGAAAGAAAATCAAGTTTTCAGAGGTGCACTATTGAAATGAAACAAAAATTATATTTTCTTATCTTTTTAGGTATCTTTAGTTTTTCTTCATTTGCACAGAAAGATTCTTCTTCTGTTATTGAGAAAACAATTATTTATCTTAGGGATTGGGATGCCCGGTATAAGATACCAGGAACTCCTGCCAATTTCAAAAACGAAAGAATTTTTGAATTTCAATTTGCTGTTAATAGTGGTGATCTTAGCGGCTTGTTTGACAATTACTCTGATTTTAAAACTAAATTATCTAGTTCTGACACTATTGCAAGTTTTGATTTTATAAGGGAAATTAATGCCTTGGTTGAGTTTGTTTTTTCAGATGGAAAAGTTGAAGAAGTTAGTTTTGATGCAGAAGGAAATTATGCAAATGATGGAAAATGGTACAAGTGCAACTACTCTTTTTATTATTCGCTGTTCCGATTTTTCTCAAATGACATAGTCCCCAATAAAACGCTTAATAAAGCCAAAAGGCATGCTGTAATTGGATTTTGGTAATTTTTTTATTGATCAATGCATTTCCACAACAAATCCTTTATTCATTTTCCTCCTGACAGCTCCGCAGGAGCGCACGCAGCGCACGCACGACCTCTCCGCCGAGGCGGAGCATCGCAGAGCGAACTGAGTGCGTCGTGCTGCGAACTGTCCCGCCGGGGTCACTACTCCTGTCGACTCTTCGACGGAGTTTATCCTGTGGAACGCAGGGCTCAGAGTGACAGGAGCTCAATTCAATTGACAGCGGCGTGGCGGGACTAAGAATGACAGCAGTATCCTGCCAATAAAAAAAATCCGGCGAACCGGATTTCTTCTCAAATTTAAACTACATCTTGAAGACGATTCTTATAAATACCGCTTGCTCACTGCATCCCAATCCACCACTTTAAAGAAATCATCTATATACGCAGCTCGTTTATTCTGATGTTTCAGATAGTATGCATGTTCCCATACATCAATTGCCAGCAAAGGAATTATGCTGCCTTCAGGCATATTCATCAAAGGATTGTCCTGATTTGGCGTGGTTACAATTTTCAATTCACCGTTTTGCTGAATCAACCACACCCAGCCACTGCCGAACAGTGACAACGCCGCATTTTTAAACTCTTCCAGAAATTTTTCCATACTACCGAATTGTGTATTGATGCGGTTTTTCAGCGCTCCGTCGGGAAGCACTCGGCCGCCGGGTGTCATGGATTCCCAGAAAAATTCGTGATTCCAGTAACCGCCGCCATTGTTGCGCACTGCGACCGGAAATTCATTCATGCGCGCCATGATGGCCGGCATCGAAAGCGATTCCAGCGCGCTGTTTCCTTTAATCGCTGCCATGAATTTATCGTAATAACCCTGATGGTGTTTCGAATAATGAATCTCCATAGTCTTCGCATCGATGTATGGTTCAAGTGCATCGTATGCATACGGAAGGGGCTTGAATACATGGGTCTGTGCCTGCGCTCCGATGAAAATTAAAAGCGCCGAAATGACAATGAATACTTTCATGGCTCCTTATTTAATGATGGACAAATATCTTTTTTCAACTTCGCTCCAGTTGACCACATCCCAGAAAGCTTTGATGTAATCGGGCCTGCGGTTTTGATAATGCAGGTAATAGGCGTGTTCCCACACATCAAGTCCCATAACGGGATATCCCCGTTTTTCGGCAACACTCATCAACGGATTGTCCTGGTTGGGTGTCGAGCTGATGAACAATTTATTTTCCTCATCTACCGACAGCCACGCCCAGCCGCTTCCAAAGCGCGATACAGCGGCCTTGCCGAATTCTTCCTTAAACTCATCAAAGCTGCCGAATGTTCTGATGATGTGATTCAGCAACTCGCCTTCGGGTTTTGCACCACCGTTGATTTTTAATATTTTCCAGAACAGGGAGTGATTGTAATGTCCGCCTCCGTTGTTGCGCACTGCAGGAGCCATTTCGCCGGCTTTGTCGAACAGGTGCAGCAGTGGTTTGCTGATCAGCGCATCGTCGCCCAACGCTTTGTTCAAATTGTCTACATACGCCTGATGGTGTTTTGTATGATGTATTTCCATCGTGCGGGCATCGATATATGGCTCCAGTGCTGAATATTCAAAATCCAGAACTGGAAGTGTGTACGGAAAATCAAGACGAAATTCGGGTAATATTTCAAGCTTTTTCATGACGTTTTATTTTTGTTGTTTAGACTGATTCAAAATTACAACAGATTCAGGCTTGCCCGACATGAATTCGAGGGACAAAAATTGATATTAATCATGCAGTTTGAAAAAATCTCAACATCCATAATTCATCATCCACCGTGTCAACCTGAAGTTCTTCGGGTTCATAACAGCAGATTGAGCAATTGTTGCAATATTCTGAATCGACCTTCAACACTATTGAATTCTAATACATGGTCCACGGAATACACAGATTTATTCGCATGCATAAATTATTTCGGGTGCTCATACCGTAAAACGGGACAAGTCGAGCTCAGTGCCTTCCAGGCACTTCGGTTCACGGATATTTTTTCCTCAGCAGCACCATCAGGAACACACGGATGTCAATTATTATTGCTGCGCAATATTTATTGACGTGTAATATTCACTTAAATATCCGTGGTAATGAGGCTGTCTCAAAATAGTGGAGTGTTACGACATTCCACCGTT
>CAYSCE010000262.1:0-4855 GCA_964429475.1 uncultured Bacteroidaceae bacterium
GTCATTTTTTTCACGATAGCTATCGTGATAGGTTGCAAAACGTGTTTTGCTGGTGCTCGCCGCGGCGAGTCAGGATGACAGAAGCTTTATATTAGATTGAAAGCAGAGCGCGCCATGCCACAGCTCACTGTCCCAAAGCGTCGCAGCCGTGTCCCACAAGGCTGCACCAAACGCCGCAGCAATCCAGCTCTTCAAGAGGCACCATATCCGTAGTGACCAGTTCTTTCATGCGCGGTTCGCTTCAATATTCTGTGCAAAAATTCATCACCGTAATAATCCAATAAATTCATAATATTGCAAATCATTGTTTTTGTGATGGACAACTGCTTTGAATGACCATCAAATAGTCGATTGAATGTACAACCATGGAAAATCAAACCCATACACTCAGGCCGGCCGGCAATCAGGAAGAAGCCTGGATACAACAGGTACTCAACAGTTCGGACATGTTCGGAAATCTGAATTTCGCCGTCATCGGCGGCGCTGTGCGCGTAAACGATGCTGCCCGGCCATCGTGGCTGGTTTTACTCAACATCAGCTATACTGAAGCTCCTGTAAAAGCACTGCAGGCAACGGTGGAATATTTCATTCAGGAAATGATTTCAATTACCGCGCTGGATCAGGATTTCGGAAGAGTATACATGCGTCCTGAATCGCTGGGAGACAAAATCAACGATCTGTTCGCAAAGGTGGATATTGATTTTGCGATGTATCCAAAACTCAGTAAAAAATATTTTATCACTGCTGAAAACAAAGAATTGTTTGCATCCAATGTGTCTGATAACATATTGAATGCCATTGAACAATCGGGAATTCCTGAATTTGAAATTGTCGGAAACGTACTGTTGGGGCGCTTTCGGGCACCATACACAGAGGAAATAAATCAGGAGATGCTCAACTTTCTTTATGCCATAAAAGCCGGCTGAGTAATATCAGAACACATCAGCATTCATTCATCACCACCAATTTTCCCTGCTGCAGCAATTTTGTTCCAATACGTTTGATAATGCTGTTACGGCTCAGCAAGCCCTGTTGACGGAATTCGATCCGGTCTTCGGAAACATTGTCGGCCATTCCCATCCAGATATTGATTTTGTCGGCCATTTTCAGAAAATAGGTCATTTCGTATGCGGGCGATCCCGTTGGAAGCGAGGCCAGATCTTCGTCGAGCAGATTGCAAACCTGATTCAGTGTCACCATTCCTTCGGTGATCAGGTCGGTTCCCTTCATTTTAAAAGCAGGCGGAGTCAGGGCATCGCCGCCATCCACCACATCGATGGAGCGACCCATTACACGTGCGGCCATTTTCGATGTGGAGCCGCCACTGATGATGTGAATGCCGGGTTCATCATAAAATGCATGCACAAAATTTTCATCATCGGTAGCATGCAAAGGAGGTCCGCTGAGCAGATTCACCACCACCCCACGACGATTGACGGCCACTACTACGGAGCAGTCGTCGCCTTTGTTCACAGGCCAGTAGCTTCGTGCCTGATTGTGTACCAGCTGAGCCAGATCGTTTCCGTTGATTCGTTTTCCGTTCAGATGTGCCTGCAAAAAACTGCACACGCCGTCGGATTCCCAGCCATTGGTAAATAATTTTCCGATACCGGCCTGTGTGATTCCATCGGACATCAGCATCAGACCTTCGCCTTTTTCAATCAAACAGCTCGATTCATGTACAACAGCCTTCTCGCGCGTGTACACGCGGTCGTTGAGCACCTGCGCATACGATCGGCTGATGATGAGAGGCGGTGGCATTTCATAACCTAAAATCGTAGTTTGTCCGTTATTCAGAATCTGCACGATGGTGAAAACCGAGAAGGGATCAACAGTTCCCCAGGCATTATCCATGGTAGCCGACACACGGTTAAAAGTCTCACGAATGGAAAGACCCATTTTAATCAAAGTGAGTATTCGCGACACACACAGGTTGGCTGCAATATTGGCTTTGATGCCGGAACCCAGTCCATCAGCCAGCACCAGCGTGGTAGCATTTTCGTTGCGGAAAACACCCCATGCGTCGCCACAAGGCTGGCCGGCCTTTTTGGGCGACTGCGCTGCAAATATATCGGTGTGGATGTACATGTCTTTGCAAATTAATTTGAAGGAATCATCACTTGTTGATTGAATCAATCAGATTTTTCATCAGTACTTCGCCGCGTGCCGTGTTTTCACCGAGAAAGCGCGCCAGTTCCTGCGCCATATCAATCTGATGATCGATGAGTTCCTGAGCACGTTCTACCGTTTCGCTCCGCAATGCATTCAGCTTGTCTTTGCTCGATTTACTGTCGGTAACATCGACAAACAGACCTACAATCTGCTCTTCCTCCGGCAAGTGGTAAGCAACCGTATGACACATCAGATTGTAATTCGGATAATGATTGTATTCGCGCGTGGCATCATCCTTTCCGGCAATCAGGTTTTCGAATTGTTTTGGATCGATGAGATAACTTATTTTGCGACCAACGAGCGAATCGGAACAGGAAAACATATTTTTGAAAGCCTGATTCATGCGGATAATTTCGAGGTTTTGATTCAGCAGAACAAAACCGTTCGGGTCGCGCTCAATAATAGTGTCGGCTTTTTGTTCAGCCAATCTGCGCATATAGGGCATACACATTTCGGGTTCCGCCATTCCTTCGAGCACAGCCACAGCGCGGTCGCGGCACGATTTATAGCCACAGGCTGTACAATTCAGTTCGTCGGCCGGAATCAGTTTTCCGGTTTTGCTCAGCACTTCGCGGATCTGAGATTCGGAAAAAACTGGCCGTTCCTGATCTGGAGCCAGCGAGAAAACAACATCAGTATTCCTGAACAAAACGGTTTTTTCAGCCACTTCGCCAGGATAATCCGATGCATACTCCAGCACCATGCGGCGCGCTTCAAAACTATTGCAGTCGTGCTGCATGCCCGGACCATTCACACAACCGTTTTTGCAAAACAAAGGTTCAATCACGCAATTGGTTGGGTTGCGATGTAAATCATCCAGCAATTCCCTGATTTCATCGGCACCACTCAATGCCATTACCACACGCCCAAACATGGAGTCCGCAATATTTCCTGTTTTCAGCAAACCGCTTTCGAGTGGAAAAACACGTGCAAGTCCGTTTACCGGATCATTGAAAGTACTCTCTTCGCACGCATCCAGACTGATGTTGCGGAGCCGGAACAATTCATCCAGTTCTTCAAAAGTAATCACCGCATCGATGTCATGCTCGGTGGTTTTCCATCTGGCTTCATCTTTTTTGGCAATGCAGGGACCGGCAAAAACAAATTTGATTCCCGGATACGCTTTTTTAATCATGCGTGCATGAGCAACCATAGGTGATGCAACAGGCGCCAGATATGGCATCAGATCGGGCATTTTACTGGTAATATAATTTACTGCCGCCGGACAAGCCGTACAGATAACAGGCTGATCGGGATGCTGTTCAATATATTCAGCTGTAGCCTGCGCTGTGTGCCAGGCTCCCGTGGCTGTTTCTCCAACTACAGTGAATCCCAGCATACGTAATGCCGATGGCAAACGTTTGCGCCTCCATTCAGGATAATACGCTGCAAACGAAGGCGCCATGCTGATTGCCAGTCGTTCGCCATCTTCCATCATTTGCAAAACTCGACCATATTCGGTGCGGTATGTCTTGGCTTTCTGCGGACACACTGTAATGCATGTCCCGCATGAAGTGCAGCGTTCAGCCACCACATACGCCTGACCGTCTTTCATACGGATGGCATTCACCGGACAAACACGCACACAGCGGTAACAGTCGCGGCATAAAGCCCGCGATGTGTACACCACCGAAATATTATCCGTCTGCATGGGGTTGTTATTCATAGCGCAATTGTTTTGTGATACAAAGGTAGGTTATTTGAAACAGACGTCCCGGCAGCAGCAAAAACTACTGTCGGGAACGCCTGTATGAGTCCTGATTCTAACATTGGGTCATTCATTTTGCGATTGCAGACCCATTCTCCTGATTTCCTGATCGAGCAGCTGCTTTGCTTTTTCGAAAGTAGCATGTTCGAGTATCTTGTCGTTCACCCGCATCACAGGCCCTTTCTGACAACGTTCGAAACAGAAGGTCGCTTTTACGTCCACCATTTCTTCGTGGCCTTCGAAGCCCACAATGTCCTCGAGTTTATTTTCGCTGACATAATCGGCCAGCTGATTCAGCAATTTGTGCGCACCCCGTACATAGCAATTGGTGCCAACACAAACATACACTTCAATTTGCGGATGTTCGGTGTTGCGGATGTTGATGACCTGATCGTTGATCCGCTTACGGCTCTTGTAGTGCGTATGCAGCAGATGATGCGCTTTTTCGCTGGCAGGTTCACCCAGGAACGATTTGTACAATTCCTTGATGTACGGATTGTCCTGCGATTTGTGCAACTCCAGTTGTTTATCGGCATTGTACAAACCCTGTGTCCGTTTCTGACGAAAATCGGGATCAAAGCTTACCGGCTGTCCGCCGCCTGCAATGCAGCCTCCGGGACAAGCCATCACTTCAATCAGATCGTAGCCGCTGTCGCCTGCAAGTACTTCATCGCAGATCTGACGCGCCTTTCCAAGCGTATGTGCGACACCAAGTTTTAATTTTGTTTTGCCTAATGTCATTTCCACCGTGCGGATGCCGTCTTCACCACGGACCTGTCTGATGTCAGTATCGATCAGGGTTTCGCCGGTCAGTTTTTCGTAGGCAAAACGAAGAACAGCTTCGCTTACGCCACCGGTATTGCCGAAGATAACGCCGGCTCCGGTCTTGAATCCAAGCGGCAAATCAAACGATTCGGGCTTGATGGTTCTGAAATTAATTCCGGTTTCGTGAATCATGCGACCCAGTTCGTCGGT
>CAYSCE010000263.1:0-4840 GCA_964429475.1 uncultured Bacteroidaceae bacterium
ACCAACGGTTTGTTTAAATACAATCTTCTCGATCGCTCCATGCAGCATTTTGAAACACGCAGCAGTGTCTTATCCATTGCCGCTGACAAAAAAAACCGTTTGTGGATATGCACCGGAAAAGGTGTCCAGCTGCTGCAAAACGACCAAATGGTTTCATTCGCTAAAAACGAAATAAGTGTCGATACCGGTGTTGTTTCATGTGCGAACGATCTCGACGGAAATATGTGGTTTGCTGCAAAGGACGGCTTGTATTATTACACATATTCGAATATGAATAAGGTGTATGAGGGACAGTTTTTCTTTGTCGTCAATTATCTGAACAAAGCAATCATAGCCGGGGGAACCACAGGATTTGTGTATATTGATTTGCTCAGGTACAAAAAAAACCAGCCCAACAGTGTGCGATTGTTTGATCGCTTTAACGGTTTTATTGGTATTGAATGTGGCCAGAACGGCACGTACACCGATTCACGCGGAACTGTATGGATTCCGACGTCGGAGAGTGTGGTAGCCTTTAGACCCGACCGGTTGATGTTTGATACGATGGCACCAAATCCTATAATTTATTCGCTGGAGTATTCGCATCGCGATCTGGTGTGGAATAATATTCATATGCCATGGAAGCGGGCCGATGCGTCTTATCAGATTGAGCCAAATTACAACAACATCCGGTTGAGGTTTAACGCCGTTTCAACACCTTGTCAGGAGCGCGTCCGGTATAAATACAGATTGCTTGGCTACGATGAAACCTGGAAAGAATCGACTGAAACGGTTGCAGTATTCACCAATCTGAACCCCGGTGAGTATACATTTGAAGTATTGGCCTGTAATGAAAATGGCTATTGGAGCCAGAAACCAGGTGTTGTGAAATTTGAGATACTGCCTGCTTTTCATCAGACATTGTTTTTTCGGATTAGTATGTATGTATTACCCGTTGTACTGGTTGTTGTAATTGCATTATATCTTGTATCCCGTATTCAGAGAAGGCGCAGACGTGAGCGGGAAGCAGAGCGGGAATTGCTGAACATGCAGGTGAAAACCATCAATTCGCAGCTTGATCCTCATTTTATTTTCAATGCTATTGCCGCCATTGGCAGCGAGGTTCAACAAAACAACAACGATAAAGCATATCGCTATTTTGTCAAGGTCTCGCAATTGTTGCGTAGTGGTATCAGCGATGCCGGAAAAATTACACGTTCACTTGAAGAAGAAATTGATTTTGTGCGTAACTATTTAAGTCTTCAAAAGTTCAGATTCGAAGACAGGTTTGATTATACGCTGAATATCGATCAAAACGCTGATCTGCGCATGATTGTTCCAAAAATGTGTCTGCAGATATTCGTAGAGAATGCCATGAAACATGGTATTGAACATCGTACAGAGGGCGGCATGCTCAACATTGATGTTACTATACACGAAGATGTCTTGCAATTGGTCATTGAAGACAACGGTATCGGACGTGAAGCATCGATGCTGCTGGGTAACAATTCCACCGGTGTTGGTTTGATTGTTTTCAGAGATTTTTTTGAATTACTCAATCATTACAATGAAAAGAAAGCCGGATTTGAAATCGAAGATTTGCACACAGCGGAAAATATTCCTTGTGGAACGCGGGTAACTGTTTTCATACCTGCATCGTATCAGTATCTGAGTCAGTAAGTTTCCTATTTAAACAGCCTTACCTATGTTCAATGTTGTTCTGGTTGATGATGAAGCAAAAGCACGGAAGAGTTTATCGCTTATTCTTGCAAGTTATCCCGATGTCAGAATTGTAGCTGAAGCCGCCAACGGACAGGAAGCACTTGATATGGTTGCAGTGCATAAACCCGATATTATTTTTCTGGATGTAAAAATGCCCGGTATGAGCGGCTTTGATGTACTGGACAAGCTGTATGGAAATGGAAACAAATCAGTCAAAGTCGTTTTTTTGACAGCTTACGATGAATTTGCCATTAAAGCTATTAAATATGCAGCATTCGATTATTTGCTCAAACCGGTTGATATTACCGAATTGGATAGCATGCTTCAACGTTTAAAAAACGACACAAAAGAAATCGCGCCCAATGCACAAACATTGATGCAATCGTTGAATGAAAATAATAAATTCAGGGTTAAGACAACTCAGGGCTATGAGTACATCAATTATTCCGACATCGTATACATTGAAGGACAGGGCAATTATTCAACCATCATTATTTCAGGGTCTGTCAGGCATACCATCTCTAAAACACTGAAAGAAATCAGCACATTGCTGCCGTCTTCGTTTTTCAGAATTCATCGAAAGTATATTGCAAATGCTTCTTTTGCTGCATCTTTCCGCAGATCCGATTTTTCGGTTACACTCGTTAAAGAAAATGAGACATTTGTTTTGCCTGTGTCGGTGCGTATGTATCGTAAACTGCGACCCGGCAACAAATAATCCGGTAAAATTTCTTTTAATATATTTAATGAAATGTTAAACATAAACGTTTGTCATGAAAAAGCTGACGAATACTAAGTTTTCTATGACAAACCCTTGACAATGCTTTTTTTGTAACTATATTTGTATATCAGATTATAAGAAATCGCTCTTTAGAATCTGCTGTGTATTTGGAGTAAGAAGAAATTCTTATATCCTGATTCTGATAGTTTATAATTTTTACATCTCCGGGGTCAAAAGCTCCGGAGGTTTTATTTTTAAGGCAGGACGTATAAAGCGCAACGCTTCGCAAGTGGAAAGTCAACAGTTATCAACCCGATAGCTATCGGGTTTATAAAGGTGCTGTGAAAGCGCAACGCACAAGGCACAACGCACAAGGCACAATGCATGCGGCATACGGTTCTCCCTTTGTCGGAATAAACTCCGAACATGAGGATGCAAAACCACGTCTATAAGCAGTGATATTCAGCTGTTTGCGTGTATAGATACATTTAATTCCACTCGGGCCATAACTTTTATATACTTTTGCAGCAAAATTAGAGCGTATGATTTCGTGGTCAGATGAGGCACCTTTTGCAATAACAGTTTCGGACAAAGAAGGAAACATCGTATATATGAATAATCGGTCAGCCGATACTTTTGAAAAATACGGCGGCCGCGATTTACTTGGCAAATCATTATTTGGTTGTCATCCTGCAGCAGCCTCCGAAAAAATCAGGTCGATGTTGCAGAGCCATGATACAAATGCATATACCATTGAAAAAGAAGGTGTAAAGAAACTGATTTATCAGAGTCCCTGGTTTGTTAATGGCGAGTTTGCAGGACTGGTTGAGTTGTCGCTGGTATTGCCGTCCGACATGCCTCATTTTGTGCGGCAGCAGAAATAATTTTTTTTTGCAGCCGACGCTGAGAGATCGGCAGATGCTGCCTTTCTTTTTTTAAGCGACGTCCATGGCCGATGCCCTCAGGTCGGCAAGTCAAAGCAAAAAAAATGCGCAGTAAAAACCGCGCACATTTCTATCCGTTAATAAATCTAGAATCAATACATACTTTTTCCGGTTCTGCTTTCGATGATATAACGAAGCATGACTTCAAAGCCGCCTTTGCCACTGGTGGCATTGGTGAGTTTCGAAACATTGACGTCGTAGCTGAGACCAAAAGCAAAGTCGTTGAGTTCAATCAATGCGTGCGCAATCACAGCGTCGCCGGTACGGAAATAGCCGCCAAGCGAAAGATATGCATCGTTGATAAAGCCGGTGTATTTTGACTGTTCACGTAGTGTATAACGCGCCATCAGGCCTGGAACAATTTCTTTTTGCGATCCCTGAACCTGAACCAGAATACTGGGGACCAGGGCAGTGTTTGTACCACCAAGACCAATCTGGGCGCGGCCATGAGCCGATATGCGCATATCCAGCGTTTCGGTCGATCCTGTATAAAATTCAAATCCGGGCTGATTGACATGACTTACCGAAAATCCTGCATTGGCCTTAAACCCATCATTCGATGTCATGTTGGTCGAATTCGAAATCATAGACCAGTTCATGCCAAAACCAAAATCAATGTAGCTGAACGATTCGAATGGTGCTGTTTCGTTGCTTGGCAACGTTGGATCATAACCCGAAATACCATCGTATTGCGAGTCCCATTGCATGTTTGCACGATCGAGCGATCGTTGTCCGAAACCACCATAAATACCTGCTGAAATCATTTGATTGTCGCTCATACGCAGGTGATATGCAACACTGAGTTTTGCATTCAGATTGCTGAATTTCAGATCTCCGGCCACATCGTTAAATACGTTGGCGCCCATCGCCAGGAAGCCACTTTTGCCTGATGAAGTTGAAGTCACAGGTGCATCGTACGAAATGGCATAGGTATTATAAGCACTGCCGATACTGCGCCACTGATTTTTATAATTGGCTGCGAAGCGGTGTGATCCGTCGAAATAACCGGTCAGAGCCGGATTGATCATCAGTGGCGCATCGTTGTACTGACTGAAATGTATATCCTGCGCCGATAAAGTGATCGCAAAAAGTATTGAAAAAATCCAGCTGATAGTTCTTTTCATAAGGCTGACTTTATACAAAATTAAAAATTTATTTGACCAGGGTTATATTTCCATGCAGTTCAGACTGCGAATTATCGACAAACGTTGCTTTAACGTAATAGACAAACACAGCCGGATCGAGTTCTTTTCCGTTGTATGTGCCATCCCATCCTATGGTCAGCGAATTGCTTTCAAATATTTTTTCGCCCCAGCGGTCGTACACAACAAATGTCAGAAATTCCACCCCTTCGCCGCGTACGAAAAGCATATCGTTTTGTCCATCACCATTGGGCGAAAATACGTTGGGCACCCAAACATGTGGAATATAACACAGGTCGTCCGATTCTTCCACTTCGGTCTGGCGGGTCCAT
>CAYSCE010000264.1:0-4825 GCA_964429475.1 uncultured Bacteroidaceae bacterium
CCGCGTTCAAGTCGAACAGTGGTTGATCCGTAAGCTTCGGTACCTGTTCCTGTCTGGGTAGTATCCAAAAATGCTTCAACATCCAGAATGGCTTCATCTCTGAAAAGATGACTGAAAACACCATCTTCATCGGCCTGGCCTTCAACATTTACATCATATTTTGTAATTCTGACATGCGCAAACGGGGCAACCTTGGTGGTGTCGGTCGTGTATTTCACTGTAATGACAGCCTTGGTTTCTTCCGGTTTATCGCAGCTGGTGAGCATGATAGCGAACAACCCGGTGAGCAGCAGAGATATAAGTGCAAACTTTTTCATTGTTTTTGTTTTTAAACTGAAAAACGTCCTTTCAGGTTTCAAACTTACAAATTTTTTTTCATTTTGAAGCATTCCCCGAAATTTCTCTTTAGAGTAAGTTTACAGTACAAGGTAAAATCAATTTCAGTCTTCGCTGTTCAATTGGACAGATTTTTGTATTTTTGACCATTAAATCCCCAAATTATGAAAAAAATATTTCTGGCAATTATGCTGATCGGGCTTATTGGCTCTTTTGTTCAGGCTCAGCAGGTTCCCACCGGCACCACCGTGAAGATTTCAACTTCCAAGGGCGATATTAAAATTCTCTTGTACGATCAGACTCCGCAACATCGCGACAATTTTATCAAGCTGGTGAACGAAAAATATTTCGATGGCACTTTGTTTCACCGCGTCATTGAAAATTTTATGATTCAGGGTGGCGATCCCGACAGCCGCAATGCGGCAAAAGGGGCAATGCTGGGCGCCGGTGGCCCCGATTATACCATCCCAATGGAATATGTTCCGGCTTATTATCACAAGCGTGGCGCACTGGCTGCTGCCCGCGAAGGTGATGATGTGAATCCTGAAAAAGCCAGCTCCGGAAGCCAGTTCTATATTGTAACCGGACGTTTGTTCAGCACCAAAGAACTTGACCAGATTGAAAAACGCCGCGGTATTACCTATACCGAAGAGCAGCGTAATACGTACACCACCATCGGCGGCTATGCTCCGCTCGATAAGGAATACACCGTTTTTGGTGAAGTGATTGAAGGAATGGATGTGGTCGATGCCATTTCGAAAGTTGTCCGCGATGGAAACGATCGCCCGGAAACTGATATTCAAATGACCGTGACCATTGTTAAGTAAAACCGTTACTGGCTGCGGATAAGTGAAAATTTTGAAAGAGATTATCGGATGAAAAATGAAATTCTGAAGTGCCGGAACGAGGTGCTTGAAAGTGTTGTGAATGAACCGGCGGAAGTGGAAGCTTTCCGTATTAAATATCTGGGCAAAAAAGGAATCCTCAATGATTTCTTTGCCCGTTTTAAAGAAGTTCCGAACGAAGAAAAGAAAGAAGTCGGTCAACTGATTAACGACCTCAAACAAACCATTACGGAAAAACTCGAGGCTTTTCAGCAACAATATGCTGCATCGGCATCCGAGGCCGCTATTGATGATATGACGCGCCCTGCCGGATTCAATTTCAATGGCTCGCGTCATCCGCTGGCTATTGTGAAAAACCGCATGGTCACTATCTTTGAGAAAATGGGATTTTCGGTTGAAGAAGGCCCCGAAATCGAAGATGACTGGCATAATTTCACCGCGCTGAACTTCCCTCCGGAGCATCCGGCGCGCGATATGCAGGACACATTTTTCATTGATACCAACCCCGACATTGCGCTGCGAACACATACCAGTTCGGTGCAGGTTCGCGTCATGGAAAACACCAAACCGCCCATCCGAAGCATATTTCCGGGTAGGGTATACCGCAACGAAGCCATTTCGGCGCGGGCACATTGCTTCTTTCATCAGATCGAAGGTTTGTATGTGGATAAAAATGTCACTTTTGCTGATCTGAAGCATACGCTGCTGCACTTTTCACGCGAGATGTTTGACCCTTCAACCGAAATTCGTCTGCGGCCATCTTATTTTCCTTTCACCGAGCCTTCGGCTGAAATGGATATTTCATGTAATCTCTGTGGCGGCGAAGGTTGTGCCTTCTGCAAATACACCGGCTGGGTCGAGATTCTCGGCTGCGGCATGGTTGATCCCAATGTCCTTAAAAACTGCGGCATCGATCCTGAAGTATACACCGGCTACGCTTTTGGTATTGGCATTGAGCGAATCACCAATCTGATTTACGGTGTGAAGGATCTGCGCATGTTCTCCGAGAATGATGTGCGGTTTTTGTCGCAGTTCCGCGGCGCTCAGTAGGGCACATCCCGACGCTTTCGGTCGGGACTTTCAGACGCGCAACGCTAAAGGCACAACGCGCAAGGCACAACGCATAATGCACAACGCACAACGCTTGCGGCCAGCTACGTAGCGGCGGACAAGCGCAATGCGCAACGCTTTGCGAGTTGAATTGCGATGGCTATTGCAATGTTGCGGGATGACGCGGTGGATGATGATTTCGTCTCACCGTAGAGCTAACAGATTACAAAACGATTCATTTTAGTAAAAAAAAACGCCCCTTTTCAGGAGCGTTTTCAGAATTATTGAATGATTTATTCTGCTTTATGCGGAAAAACCTTTTCCATCAGTTTAATCATGGCAAAGAAAATGGCCATGAAAATAAAGATACCCAACATACCAATTCCCATCACTTCGAAGGAAGCTGCCAGGTTGTGATCAACATCTTTGCTGCCTTTTACGGCAACAGGAGCTGCTTCTTTGGTTGTTGAAGTTGTGGTTTGCTGTTGTTGCTGATGATTCGGGCAATTGCCGTGGTCAACAGGTTGAATGGAATCATTGCCATGATTGGGGCAGCAATGTTTCGGAGTTTCAGTAGGAGTAGTTTCTGCAATCAATGTATTTGTTGTCATAATAATTTCCTCCTTTTAATTATGCGAATAAGGGAATAAGAGCCAGAATAAGACCACCGGCAACCACTGAACCGATCTGACCGCCCACGTTGGTGGAAATGGCCGGCATCAGCAGGAAGTTGGTTTTGTCTTCTTTTTGACCCATGTTATGAATTACGCGTGCCGACATCGGGAAGGCAGAAATACCGCAGGCGCCAACCATCGGATTCACTTTCATGTGTTTCGGCAAAAAGATGTTCATCAATTTAGCGAACATAACACCACCGAAGGTATCAAAGATGAAAGCAAACAAACCCAAGCCAATAATCATGAGTGTTTCTGCTTTAACAAAACGCTCCGCAGTCATGGTAGAAGCGATGGTGATACCAAGCAGAATGGTTACAAGGTTTGCCAGTTCATTCTGTGCGCCCAATGAAAGTTTATTCAATACACCGCACTCGCGGATGAGGTTACCAAACATCAGGAAGCCAATCAGCGCCAGTGATGCAGGAGCAATGATACCAGCAATTACGGTTACCACAATGGGGAATAAAATCATAGTAGTGCGTGAAATAGGCTTGCTGTTGTTTCCGGTCATTTTAATACGACGTTCTTTTTTCGAAGTAATCGCTTTGATGACAGGCGGTTGAATAATGGGAACCAGCGCCATGTATGAGTAAGCGGCCACCGAAATGGGTCCGAGCAGATCCGGCGCAAATTTATTGGCAACGAAAATCGAGGTGGGACCATCGGCAGCACCAATGATACCGATTGAAGCAGCCTGATAGAGGTCGAAACCACAAACCGTTGCAAGAGCCACCGTGGCAAAAATTCCAAACTGAGCGGCAGCACCGAACAGCAGCAGGAATGGATTGCGGAACAACGGCGAAAAGTCAATCATCGCGCCGATGGCAACGAAGATGAGGAGCGGAAATACTTCGGTTGCGATACCGGCTTCGAAAAATACCGATAAGGCGCCTTCAGCCCACTGACCACTGGGATCCATCTGAGCCAGAGCCGATCCAAACGGAATATTGACCAGAATGGCCCCAAATCCCATCGGAAGGAGCAGTGTTGGTTCATATTCTTTTTTAATGGCCAGATAAATAAGGATTGCTCCAACAGTTATCATGACCAGGTGCTGCCAGGTGAATGCTGACAGCGCCGGAAACATTAATGCAAAATCAAAATTGCCCATTGTATTTTAGTTTTTTGTTTTTTTCAGTTCTTCGATTTCTTTTCTCAAGCGTTCGTTTTCAGCTTTCAAAGCAGCAATTTCTGCCAGCTGAAGGGGTTCGTCGGCTTCCATTTTCTCCAGTTTTTCTTCGGTCTCATCCAGTTCTTCTTTTTCTTTAATAGCAATTGAAAGAAGAATAGAGAGGGTCAGAGTGCCGATAATGACTGCGAGCGAAATCCATGAATTTCCTTTAAAGAAGTTTTCGATTGATTCGCCGGCTTCTTTATTAATGAAACCAATGGCTGGCAACATCATTTTGACACCAATGAAGAGAAGAATGAAGCTAACGCCCTGTTTCAGGAAACGGAACAGGCCCATGATTCCTTTGAGTGCAAAGAAAAGCGAAACAAGTCCCATCACTGCAAACACATTCGATGTAATGGCCAGGAAGTTTTCCTCATCGTAGGTAAGAATACCCGATGCACCTTCTTTAATTACACCGATGATGGCAGGAATCGAGTCAACAGCAAATAAAACGTCAGTGGATCCAATGACCAGGAATACGAGAAGTACCATGGTGATATGGAATTTACCATTGATGCGGGAGAAGAAACTTCCTTTGTCGGGATCCGGGTCAACCGGGAACATTTTCGATGCAGTTTTATACAGGAAATTTCCTTTGGGGTCGACCTGATCATCTTCGCTGGTAAACGCCATTTTATAAGCAGTCCACAGCAGAATGACACCGAATACGTAAATAATCCAGCTGAATCTTTCAACCAGACCCATACCGACCAGAATGAAAAGAATACGAAGAACAATCGACA
>CAYSCE010000265.1:0-4825 GCA_964429475.1 uncultured Bacteroidaceae bacterium
ATGCTAGATCCTGAAACAAGTTCAGGATGACACCATGCGGGGTCGTCGAGATTAAACTGTAATATATTTCACTTTGCCATTATGCATCAAACAGACCAGAATAAAATGATAAAAACCAAAGAACTTTAATTAAATCAAAACCGAACCATTAGTAAATTTTAATCAGAATTGTGTATATTTGAATGGCCAAAAAATGTGAATAAAACACAAAACATCATTACAACACGCGCATGAAAAAACACTTTTGTATGAGAAACATTTTTATCGTGGTACTTCTCTTCGCAGCCATGGCCACATCCGGGCAAAGCCGGCAGGAAAAAACACTGGTGATTATTGATTCCATGGACATGGTTGAGTATTTATCATTTTTCTATCCGACTGAAATGGACTCAATTAATATAGAGCTTTATACGGATGACAGCCTTAAACTGAAAGAAATTGAAAAAATGATGTCGCCCGATTCACTTGCTATGGCCATCAGTCCTGTCTTTGATGAGTTCTTTACTGATAAAGAAATCGATGATTTATATGCTTTCGTGCAATCGACAGCATATAAGAAAATCGCAAAATCCGGTGACTTGTATGATGCTGCTGTTAGAAAATATTTCATTCATTTAAGCGATCTGGGTTTAGTAGACAATTCGCCACTAGCCGGTACAGCTGCTGAAAAGAAAGTGTTCGAACCCATTCCCGTTAACCGCAAAAACGGATTTTATGAAGTTCTTGATTACAATATGAATGGATATCCTCAAAACGTAACACTGGAGAAAAAGCCTGCGATTACTTTTGATTACATTGAAGAAGTGTTGAAAGAATATTCCATGAGAAGTGGCCTGCCCGAAATAACCATTCGGCTCAACAAGGTGGGCGCACAGAAATTTTACGAATTAACGAAGAACAATATTGGGAAACCCATCGCTATTGTGATAGATAAATATATTGTGTCAATGCCCAATGTCAGTTCCGAAATCCCTAATGGCAGAATCATCCTCAGCGGCCAGTTTACCGATGAAGAAACGGATCGTCTGATTAAACAACTGAGGGAAGAATAAACAGATTGTTCTTTAATGCTTTGAATGCCGCATAAACACTAATAAAATCATGAGTCCGGATCAACAAACAGCTGAGCTGAAAAAATACTGGAGCGACATTAAAGAAATGACGCAACAGCTAAAACACGTTGACGACTGGACTGCGCAACTGTCATCGGGCGACTTTACCGAAAGCAGGCCATATCTGACGCGCAGAAAACTGAAACCAGCCGATAGCAGATTCAGCTATATTGAACTGGTGTACGAACATCCTGAAGCTGTTGTCAGTATTGTCTGGGGAATTGAAATGCCGCTGAGCAGGCTGATTGAAATCTTTGGAAACATGCGTCTGCATTATGCTCCAGCCGGAGGTGGTACTTTCATTGGCTTTTACGAAGGGAATCATTTCACCGGATTTGAAAGCATTTATGCGGGCTGTGTTCAGTATGAAAACAACGAATACATCGTAGAAACCGAAGCCGGCGAAAAAAGTATTCTGAAAGATTTGATCTGCAAACAGGTGTCGCTGAAATTAGAAAAATGATTTCGCAACTTTAAAATGAAATTTTCAGTATGAGCTTGAAATACGATAACAAATTATTCTCTCGTTCAGTACTCGTGCTGCTGTTGGCCTTCCTCAGCAGCTGCGAAGGATATAAAATGTTTACAGGCGTGGTTGTATCTGAAACAAACGGCGAGCCTGTGAACGGGGCTCAGATTGATGTTTCATATCGCAACAACCATAAAACAATTTCATCTTTGCATGCCGATTCCAGCGGTTCGTTCTATTATGTTACGGGCTTTACCGGAATGATGTTTGGCGGTCCCGCCTATCGGTTTACCATAAAGGCTGAAGGGTTCGAAAGCCTTACCCTGACTTCGAAAAAAGGCAGGTTAGATACATTATATCTGAAGACAATTGTTGACAAAAACCAACAGCAACAAATAAGTAAAATGCAGTTCGATTCTTTGGTTGATGTTTCCATCCATTTATTGAAAACAAAACGCCTTGGTGCTATCAATGATGAGCAACATATTGTCATTATGATGTGTTTAAACACTATCCCTCTTGCATTTACAAAACAGCTGGAACCGCGCTTTCAGGGCGGCCGTTACGATGAGCTTAAGACCATTGCAGAGCGAAAAAAATACGATGAAAAAATCATTCGTGTGTATCACATCCGGAAGCTCAACAAAGGACATGGCTGGTATTTTCCATCGCTTCAAATGGAACTGGGCGGCTCGCCTGCACCTTATGCGTGGTTTGATGTGGGGGAATGAAAAATGATTATTGCGGTTATTTGATTACGCATTTGGTGGTGCTTCGAATCAGCTGCGGAGGATTCGCGTTTACAACGCGTGACTTTTCAACTCAAAGGTGCTTCGCGTCTCCTTTGCACCTGGGACTTCGTCCAAGGCTATTATTATTCGGCTCCTTCAGAGCCGCCTCAAAGGAATTTCATGGATTATATTTTTGTAGTAAACGTGTATAACACTAAATAAAACTGACTACTGGCTACTCACAACTGGCCACTACCATTAACCATTAACCGTTAACCATTAACCAATAACCATTAACCGTTCACCATTAACCATTAACCATCAAAGCTTCAATGGCGTCCCGGACTTCACTGTCTGTTGAATCCGGCGCCAGGAGCGATTTTTCGTCGATGTTCCAGAATTTTATAAAGTCTTCTTTCAGATCGGGACGTACGACTATAATCATTGGTTTGCCGCTCTGGCGCATGTCTTTCAATGCGTTGTACCAGCCCATACCGTAGGTTTCGAGCCAGCCGCTTTCGTCAAGAAAAATAACATCGGCCGAATTCAGATGTTGTTCAATGTGCTTCGAGCCCGCTTCGAATGCGGATCGCGAGAAACTATACTTGCCCACTTTCAAAATGGCATCACTGACTTCGGGCCCTACGAGCGTCATTTCAGCGTTTCCGGGCAGCAACGAAATGGTGTAACCAACATGCTCGTCTTTCTCAAACATATATTGCATCAGAATTCCGGCATAACGGATCCGGCTTCGCTCAAGCTTAGGAATGACGCTGTTTTTCAGCAGTCTGCTTTTTCCGCTTCCTTTACCGCCCGAAATAAATATCGCCGGAACCGGCTCCAGCTGCCGGATATACATGGAGTCGACCCAGACATTGATGGTGTTGACAAACAAGGACAAACTTTCGCGTGGCGATTTGAGAATCGAACGCGCTGGTGGTAAAATGGAAATGACCATCGGCAGCGTTTCGAAACAGGTCTCCAACACGCTCAGGAAGCTCTTGTTGTGCATATTGAAGGCCCGGGCCAGTTTCTCGTTGCGCAATTCATAACTCAGTGCCGACAGCACCAGCACAAATAAAATGGCACGCAGGTTCATGCGCAGACCAATCATCAGACCCTCTTCAATCGTAGGTCCCAACAGCAAAGACGAAAGTACGGTCAGCAACAGGAATACGACCCAGAAACCCACCTTCGCCAGGCGGCGGTATGATTTTCGGTAGCGCAGAATCAAAACTATGATTGATGCAAACCATACGGGAAGGCTGTATTCGAGCGGCCAGTACGAAAGTGCCATGAGTACCGACACCACCATAACGATGAGCAAAATCAGCCACACAAGCGATCTCCGGCGCTCATCGGCCTGATGTTTTTTAGGTTGTTGATTCGACTGTTTTTCCTTGCGCGGAATCACCAGCGTTTTTGATGGATCGGGCTTGCGCATGCTTGTACCGATGATGGCCGCCACAGCTCCAGCTGTAAAATACACCGATCCGAAGGCCGCAATCAGTCCCCAGCCGGTAATAAACTGCCAGCCGGTTTCCTTTTGGATATATTGTACAAGACTGGCGCCCAGTGCCACTACATCGTTGCCATAATACAGCCAGTAGCCGAGAATGAGGTGTGCAAAATTCCAGGTGATGGAAACAGCACCGCCCAGAATAAACATGATACGGCGTGTTCCGCCGGCAGAAACAACCATCTCCATGAGTAAACCCTGAATGGTAATGGCCAGCATCGGTCCGAGCAAAACCGCGCTGGGACTCAGTGTTTTCATGGCGGCAGTCAGTAATCCGGCGCGCCAATAAATACCTTTCAGCCTGAAGCGGTATCCTACGGCCGACATGATGATGACCGCGATGGAAGCCAGAATGGTTCCGCGCATCGGGACTTTCAGATTATGCAGAAAGCTGCCGAGAATAATCTCGGACGAAGCCCACAGACAGGCCAGTGCCGCAGCATAAATCCATTTTTGTTGTCGTTGTGCCGTCATGTAATATTTTGCAATTCGACAAAAATAAGAAAACTGCCCGGAATGGACAGTTTTCAATATGATGATTTTAAAAAATCAGCTTATTTTTTGAGGCTTTCAACAACAGCTTTAAAAGCTTCGGGATTATTCAGAGCGAGATCAGCAAGTGTCTTGCGGTTGAGCTGAATTTCCGATTTGTTGAGCAGACCGATGAACTGTGAATAAGACAGTCCAAGCGGGCGAACGCCGGCATTGATACGCATGATCCACAAAGCGCGGAAGCTTCTTTTTTTAGCTCTGCGATCGCGGAACGCATAGCCCTGACCTTTTTCCCAGCGGTTTTTCGCTACGGTCCATACGTTTTTATTACGACCCCAGTAACCCCGGGTTCTTTTAAGAATTTTTTTTCTGCGTGCACGCGACGCAACATGATTTACTGAACGTGGCATTTGTTTCTCCTTTCTTTAGTTGCTTCAGCGTTCTGATAAAACAGAATCTTTAGGGCTGAAAGCAAGATTAAACGTTTTGTTTACTTTACAAG
>CAYSCE010000266.1:0-4810 GCA_964429475.1 uncultured Bacteroidaceae bacterium
CAACCTTGCGGGAGCTACTCAGGTTGGAACCGATCTGGCATCGGCCGGCGGAGCTGGAGCCCGCACATTTGCTGCATTCACAAGTCCGACACTGACTGCCGGATCGACCTATTATTTCTGGATAACGGCAGATGTAACTGCAACTGCAACAAATAATAACACTATTGCTGTTAATGCAATGCAAACATCGGATCTGACTTCGACCAGCACTAAAGTTCTTGGTTCAAATGCGGCTGGTGGAACACAGACAATTATTGCAACACCAACAACTGCGACCAACACTTCCACACAAAGCATCTGTGGTGGAAGCGCTACTTTGTCGGGCAACGTACCAACTGTCGGAACCGGAGCATGGACAGTATTCAGTGGACCCAGTACTTCATCAACGCAATTTGCGAATACCAGTATTTATAACACCACCTTTACTCCTGCCGGTGGTGCCGGAAGTTACGTTGTTCGCTGGACTATCAGCAACAGCTGTACGTCAACCAGTGCCGATGCAACTATTTCGGTTTCTACTTCAGCGCCTTCCTGTGCAACGATGACCGCGCCCGCCAATGGTGCAACAGGCCAACCTGTACCCGGAGTGACACTAACATGGAATGCTGTTGCCGGAGCAAGTGGATACGATGTATATCTTCAGGCCGGTACCAATCCGCCAACTACACTTGTTTCTTCAAATCAGGCCGGCACTTCATATGCAACAGGACCTTTGAGTCCGTCGACAACATATTACTGGTATGTGGTTCCGCGCAACATCTGCGGTGCTGCATCGGGATGCAGTGCTTCAGCTTTTTCATTTATAACAGGCACATGCACCTCCGATATTCATGTCACAGCAACTGCCGGTACTTTGACCGGAAGCTATACCACATTGAAAGGAGCCTTTGATAAAATAAATGATGGCACACATAAAGGCGTTATTTCGATTTCTGTAGGAAGGAACACAACTGAGACTGCTTCAGCAGCACTGAATTCAAGCGGATCAGGTTCGGCAAGCTATACTTCTGTTTTAATTCAGCCATGCGGTGGTTCGTACACCATTACAGGTTCACTTGCAGGTGTACCGATAATAAATCTGAATGGCGCCGACAATGTTACCATCAATGGAATAAACAGCGCCGGAAATATGTTGACAATTGCCAATACCAACGTATCAGCCGGATCCAGTGCCATTCAGTTCATCAACGATGCCACTAACAACATTGTGCGGAATTGTAATATATACAGTTCAAATATCAGTACAACTTCGGGCACCATTGTATTCAGCACAACCACAGGCACTACCGGAAACGACAATAACACCATCGAATATTGCAGCATTTATGATGGAGCAACGGCGCCTTATGTAGGCATTTATTCAAGCGGAACAACCACATCAACGGCGCATTACAACAGTAATAACACGATTTCGAATAACAAGATTTATAATTTTATTAATCCGGCAGGAAGTGATGGATGGGATACCCCCGCAGTGGGCGTTTTCAATCCGGGCACAGATTTCGGAATTAAACTGATTGACGGAACCACAGGTTGGACAATCACTGGAAACAGTCTTTACAGAACGAACACGGCAACTTCCTACTCCAATGCTGTTACCGCAACTCATTACGGTATATATATATCATACACTTCCACTTCTTGCGGCGGATTTACGGTGTCAAACAATTATATAGGTGGTTCGGCAGCAAACTGCGCGGGAGCAAATGCATGGTCGTTCGGACCGACAACAAAGCTGGCTAATTTCCGAGGGATTCATATTGTGACGGGTTCAACCATTCTTTCGACAATATCCGGTAACACCATCGATCACATTTCGCTGACGACACTGGCAGCCGGAACCAGTCAGGACTGTATTTTTTCAGGAATTATGCTCCGTGGTCTGCATCAGGCAAACAACAACATCATCGGAACTCCAACCTATGGAATAGCTGTGAGCAGTTCAGGCACCAATGGTGACTGTAACGGTATTTATTATTTTGATGAAACCACAGTGGATGTACCAGGTACTTTTGTTTCTAACAATAATATTGTTGAGAAATTTACTAATACAAACACTGTTGGGAATGCATCTTTTTATGGTATTCGTGCATATTCAAAATTGTACGGATTTACCTGGACCTGCAATAATAATATTGTTGGCGGAACAACAGCCAATTCTATTAATTGTACTGGTAACGCCGATAATTGGGTTCACGGAATTTTCTTTTCCTGGGGCACCTCTGTTATAATGTCCGGGAATACCATCCGAAATATAACCAACAACAGGGGAAAGGTAAATGGCATCAAAGCCCAGCCGGACAATGGAAGCGGAATTACTGTAAGTTATAGCATAAGTGGAAATATTTTGCACAATTTATCTATTACTACTGGAATAATATACGGTATTCTACTGGAAGGTAACCGATCAACAAACGATGTTATAGAAAAAAACCTTATTTATTCATTATCCGGACCAACAGTTTATGGAATCATGCACACAAACAATTATGCAGCCTTTTCAGATGTTATAAGAAACAATATGATTGCTACCGGAAACACCCTGGCTACTTCAAAATCGGTTGGTATCAGTTATGGCAGCACAACTGGCACCTGTAATATTTACCACAATTCGGTTTATATCGATGGAAGCTCTACAACAACCTATTGCATGGAAAAAACCACTGCAGCGACCGCGTGCAATGTAAAAAACAACATATTTTACAATAATTGTAATTATGCGAATACAACATATGCCTTGTATTATTCAAATACTACCGGCCTTACTTCGGACTGTAATGATTTGTATGCGCCAAAAGCTTCTGCGAAATCCGGTTATGCTCCAAGTACCGGTTATACAACCCTTGCCAACTGGCAGGCAGGGACTATTTTTGATGACAATTCTGTCAGCATCGATCCCGGTTTCCTGAGTCTTACAATGCCTTACAACCTTCATGTTGATAGTGGAATCCGTGTTTTGAACTGCACTGGTCTGGTTACAATCGATTTTGATGGTGAAGGAAGAGTTGTACCGCATATGGGTGCCGATGAAGCTCCCATTACGCTGCCTGTTTCCCTTGTCAGATTTGATGCTTCATGCAGTGAAACAGGTGCAATGATTTCCTGGTCCACTGCCACCGAAATCAACAACAATTATTTCACAATCGAGCGTAGTGCCGATCTGAATGAATGGTCGCTGGTGGCCAAGGTACAGGGCGCAGGAAACAGCAATACGTTGTTGAATTATTCTTACATCGATCAGAATTTATTCAGCGGAGTAACATATTATCGTCTCACGCAGACTGATTTCAACGGCGTGTCCGAGACATTTGAACCGGTTATGGTTCGGTGCGATGAGTCGCTTGCCGTAGTGTCGTGCTATCCGAATCCTTTCAATGATCAGTTGGTGGTGACATTACAGAACATCGGCGCGGAGCAGGGAAGTCTTGTGCTGCGCGATGTGACCGGCCGTGTAGTTATGCAGCGCGAACTGAGCTCCAATGGTTTTAGTCAGCAATCGGTGGTACTCACACTTTCGGGAATCGCATCGGGTGTGTACTCGCTCGAATTCCGCGCCGGCAGCTATGAGAAGACGATGCGGGTGGTGAAGGATAAGTAGAGCTTGAGGCATGCGGCGGGCAGCAAGCGGTCCATGGCGCAACGCACAATGCACAACGCACAATGCCTGACGCCTATCGCCTGTCGCCTGATGCCTGACGCCTATCGCCTTATTGATGCTCAACGCCTTAAATTAAACATTGCAAAGAAGCCTTCCGGAGACGGGGGGCTTTTTTTGTGCAACGCACAACTCCCCGCATTTGACGGGGCTATAATGTCGCGAAATAAAAAAGGCCACATTGCTGTGACCTTTTTTCAATCATAACAATCAGTGGTTATTGTCTCACGACTTTAATCACCTGAACATGAGTCCCAGTAACAAAGTGCATAAAATATACCCCCGCCGGATATATTCCTAAATCAAATTGTTTCAAGCTGTTCAATCCATTCAGATCGGTCATTCTGCCGCAGTACACCAGTTTTCCTTCCACATCGGTCATTTCAATTTGAGCCTCTGACCATTCGCCGGAAGCATTGATATTAATTACGCCATCAGCCGGATTCGGGAAAATACTGAAAACAATATTTCCATTTTCATCAATCAGATCACAATTATCAATGGTAATACTGATGGTATCATTTGCTGTGCAACCATTGTCAACCGAAACCCATACATCAAAGGTTGATACGCCATGACTTATGGAATCAATTAAAATGGTTTGGCTAACTGCACTACCTTCGCTCCAGATGTAGCTGGCGCCCTGATTTCCTGCATCAAGTATGATATATGAATCTGCGCAGATGGTGGTGTCATTTCCAAGCCATACAACCGGCAGATCATTTACAGTGAGGTCAAGTACATACGTGCTGTCGCAACCTGTCATCGTTTGCAGATTGTCATAGTATGTACCGGTTGCGGAATAATCAGCTCCATGCCAGGTGTATGTCTCTCCCTGACAAATTGAATGACTTTCGTTGAAGGTGTACGAAGAATTTACTGTAAGATTCAATGTATAAATACTGTCGCATCCATTTACGGTTGTATACGCTGCGGTGTACGTTCCACCTGCTGGGTATGAGGTTCCATGCCATGTGTAGCTGTCGCCGTTGCAGATCGAATGGTTTTCATTGAATGCGTAAGTTGGATATACCGTTAGATTCAATGTATAAATACTGTCGCATCCGTTCACGGTTGTGTACGCTGCGGTGTACGTTCCACTTGCTGTGTACGTGGTTCCATGCCATGTGTAGCTGTCGCCATTGCACATTGAAT
>CAYSCE010000267.1:0-4677 GCA_964429475.1 uncultured Bacteroidaceae bacterium
CAAATCAGAAGAACAAAAAAGAAATTAAAAAATCTGAATTTATTTCAAAAATATCAAATTAATATATTATTTCTGGTAAACGATTATCTGTTAAAACAATGATAACTACGTATAAAACAATACAATAATCTATTTAAAAACAAATATACACAAAACAAAACATCAAATGCGTACTCTAATCAATAAAAATAAATTTCATGTCGAAAAAAATGGAGTTTGAAAGGTAAAACCGAAAAAAGTTATAGATTCCGGGCAGTTTTTGATTATCTTTGAAACAAAAAAATACCATGGGAGCTTTTCATGCCTACGACATCAGGGGCGTTTACGGAAAAGATTTTAATGCTGAAGATGTGTACAGAATGGGGTTTTATCTGCCTTCTGTTCTGAATGCAAAGCGTTGGCTGGTGGGTCGCGATGTACGCGAATCGTCGCCCGAAATACACTGGCAATTGCTGAAAGGATTGACCGATGCGGGCTGCGAAGTGTCCGATGCCGGTTTATGTACCACGCCGATGGTGTATTTCGGCACTGCGAAATATGGATTCGAAGCGTCGGTAATGATTACTGCCAGCCACAATCCGGCAGAATACAACGGTTTGAAAATTTCTGCAGCCAACGCTGTTCCGGTTGGATACGACAACGGATTGAATACGCTCGAACAAAAAATCAAAGAAAAACCTGAGCCGGTTGGTTCTCCCGGATTGGTGATTCCGTTTGATTTCCGGAATGAATATGTAGCATTTATGCTGCCTTATAAAAAAGATTTCAGCCATCTGAAAATCGTGATGGACTGCAGTAACGGAATGTCATCGCTGCTGGTAAAAGATATTTTCGGATCGCACCCGACTTATATTTTTGATGAGCCTGACGGCCGTTTTCCGAATCACGAGCCGAATCCGCTCGACATGAAAAATATTGTTCAGCTGCAGCAAAAAGTGCAGGAAACAGGCGCAGATCTGGGTGTAATTTTCGATGGCGATGCCGACCGTGTGATGTTTACCGATGAGCATGGAACCTTCATTCCGCCTGATTTACTGATTGGTCTGCTCGGTCATTATTTTCTCGAAGAAAAAGGATTGAAAGGAAAAGTGATTCAGGATATCCGTACTTCGAAATCGGTGGCCGAATATCTGATGCCCATGGGCGCTGAAATGAAAATATGGCGTGTTGGCCGCGCCTATGCAGCCAATATGTTGCGCGAAATTGACGGGATCTTTGGTGGTGAGCTGGCCGGACATTATTATTTCAAAGACTTCTATTACAGCGATTCTGGCTTGCTGGCTTCGATTCTGATCATCAACCTGTTTGCAAAATTTAAACAGGAAGGGCTCTCAGCCTCGGCTGTAGTAGGTCGCATCAGTAAATACGAAAACTCCGGAGAAATCAATTTCCGGATTGCCGAAAAACAAAAAGCAATGGATGTAGTCAAAGATCATTTCTTTGCGCAGGCCTCACCCACTCTCTTTCTCGATTTCGATGGCTACCGGGTTGAATATCCCGACTGGTGGTTCAACATCCGTCCTTCGAACACCGAGCCCTATCTGCGCCTGCTGGTTGAAGCCAAAACAGCGGAATTGCTTCAGGAAAAAACAGAAACTATAAAACAACTTTTGTCAACTTTTCAGTCATGAAAAAAATAATTTTTCTTTCGGTATTGGCTCTGTCATTACTCTTCGCCACATCGTGCCGCGACGATGATGATGACAATCCGGATTTTGTTTTTTCGCTGAATGAAAATCAATCGAACTGGATGAAACGATTGCTGATACAACGGCCATTGAGCAATGAAGCCGGCGCGCTGGCAGGCGAATTTGCCATGGCAGGCAGTGGATTTCTGTTCAGCAGCGGCGATACAATTTCGGTTTATTCGAGCCTGAAATTAACAAGTCCGGTGTCCTATGTTTTCAATTCGCTTGATGGAGGCCTGACCTGGTCGCTGCAGAACACCCAAACCGGTTATATTATCTCATCGGTGCAATATGGCGCAAAATCATTTGCACTGCGCGAAGGAAACTCAGGTGTTGAAGTAGGCCTCGGAATGCAGTATGGCTGCTCATGGACCTGGCAATCCATGGCCGGACATCCCGAAAAAATCATGGCGCTGAATCAGGATACAATTGTGGCTTACGGCGACGATGCCATCCGTGTGAGCACCAATGGCGGAACAAGCTGGACAGTAAACAATACTTTGTCGGCCGCCGATATTCAGGCCTATGACAATAATTCACTGATCGGTATTTTTGGTTACGAAATCAGAGTATCTGATGATCTGGGGGCCAACTGGACCGTATTGGCCACCGTGCCGAAAATTTTCAGCTTTTTATACAAAAATCACGATGGCAGCTGGTTTGCCGGAGGTCAGTCAGGATGTCTGTACAAAAGCGTTGACAACGGAAACAGCTGGGTGCAGAAATTTATTCTGACACAATCATATTCAACTGCCGGCGGAGCGATGACCAATGAGGTGCATTTTCTCGATGCCACCAACGGATTTGCTGTGATATCCTGCCCTTCGGCAGTAAACTGCGGCGACGATTTCGATGCCCTGGCAGGTTGTATCCTGCGCACACACGATGGCGGCGAAACCTGGCAAGTAAACTACCGGACGGAAATTATCCGCTATACATCGCTTGAAGAAGCAGCCGGCCCCAATGTTATGGCTTTGGGACAGCAATACCGGGATAATTACGTTTCGGGAATTTATGTAACTTTGACCACCACAATGGGAAATTGATTATGATGAAACGATTGGAATTCCGGAAGATTTTACTTTTTGCGTTATTGCCCCTGCTGCTGAATTCATGCGGTGACCCGAAGCGCAAGGCCATGGACCTGAAAATGGAAGGCATCGACCTGTTGTATAAAAACAAATTTGATGATGCCATTGGCAAACTGAACGAATCGCTGGAATACGAATCCAAAGATCCGGAAACCTATTTTTACATCGGCACTGCCTACTTTGGAAAAAAAGATGTGAACAAAGCCTTTGAATATTATACAAAAGCCATCGAGGTGGATTCAACTTATGGCAAGGCTTATATCAACCGCGGCCGCATTTATAAAGAGCGGAAAGAACACGACAAAGCCTGCGGGGACTGGCTGAAAGCAGAAAGTTTGGGCGAAAAGTCCATTAAGGAAGAAACCAAATTCTGTAAATAATTTTTGCGGTCATCATTTATTTGTTCAAGTAATCATCCACTAATACAATTTCTGGATGAATACCATTTCATTGTGCTATTTAGACAGTCGCACAAATGCCTGTTTTATTAAACCCGAGTAGACTTCGCTATATTTAGAACACGGATGCTCACGGGTTGAACAGATGTACACGGATTTTTACTTTGTGGTAGCAAAAGCCGATTATTGCAACGCAACTCTGTTGTGTTGATTCATTACAGCAAGTTTGAATTTTACAAGAAAGCTTTTAAAATTCAATTTGCTGAAATGAATTGCGGCTTTTGCTTCATAGCTGATACATAATTGTTTTACCTGCCCGCTGCAGCCTGCCTGTTGCAGACAGGGCGGGTCCGTGTTATATCCGTATGATCCGTGCAAATCCGTGTTCAGAATGGCAGAATCTTTTTACACATTTTGATTAAAATCAGGTACTATCAGGAATATTGAGATTTTTTCATCAGGTCTCTTTTCTATAAGCCAGACGGGCACAATCTTATAGTGATTTTTAGGCGTTCGGCGAAAAAAATTGTTTTTCGATTCACATTGTCATGTGCTTAACATTAGTATCTTTGTCGCACTAACATTAAAAAAAGGAGAATTTATTATGGCAGAACGTCTTTCTTCAGCGCAGCTCATGGAATTGGAACACCATTATGGTGCGCACAATTATCATCCGCTTCCCGTAGTTCTTGAACGCGGAGAAGGTGTCTTTGTCTGGGACGTGGAAGGCAAAAAGTACTTCGATTTTCTTTCAGCTTATTCAGCAGTTAATCAAGGCCATTGCCATCCGAAAATTGTGGGCGCCCTGATTGATCAGGCTAAAAAGCTCACCCTGACATCACGTGCGTTTTTCAACGATTCGCTGGGCGTTTACGAAAAATATGTCACCGAATTTTTCGGTTATGACAAGGTATTACCCATGAACACAGGTGCCGAAGCTGTTGAAACAGCTATCAAACTCACCCGTAAATGGGCTTATCTGACAAAAGGTATCAAACGTTACGATGCAAAAATCATTGTGGCCAAAGGCAATTTCCACGGCCGCACAACCACCATCGTCAGCTTCTCGGACGATCCTTCAGCTTATGACGATTACGGCCCGTTCACACCCGGTTTTATTCAGATTCCTTACAACGACCTCGCTGCTCTTGAAAAAGAACTGCAGCAGGATCCGAACATTGCCGGATTCATTGTTGAGCCCATCCAGGGCGAAGCCGGTGTATTTGTTCCGGACGAAGGATATCTGAAAAAAGCATACGACCTCTGCAAAAAACACAATGTACTTTTCGTTGCAGACGAGGTACAGACTGGTATTGCACGTACAGGAAAAATGCTGGCAGTTGATCATGAAGGCATAAAGCCCGACATGGTTATTCTTGGTAAAGCCCTTGGTGGTGGCGTATTCCCGGTGTCAGCCGTATTGGCCAACGACAACATCATGCTCAACATCAAACCAGGCGAACATGGTTCAACCTTCGGCGGAAACCCGATTGCAGCCCA
>CAYSCE010000268.1:0-4667 GCA_964429475.1 uncultured Bacteroidaceae bacterium
TGGAAACTTGTGTGGCGGCTGATCCGGCCGACAATATTGAATCGGGTATATCTTTCGGTCCTGATGCCATACCTGCCACAAATACACCGGGAATGCTGGTTTCAGCAGGATTGAGCAATGGATCGGGTTGTTTCACAAAGCTGAATTCGTCCAATTCCAATTTTACGTTATTGAACATTTTTGGATTGGTTTTGTCGGGCAGCACACCAACTGAAAGCACCACCAAATCATGCTTTGCTTCCTTGTAGGTGCCCGTGTGAACATCTTCGTAACGCACAACAACATCGCCGCTGCCATTTGGATGAGACTGAATTTTAGCAACCTTTCCTTTCACAAAATTCACACCCATGCCCTTCGATTGTGTGTAAAATTCTTCGTAGCCCTTTCCAAATGCACGGATATCCATATAGTAAATAGTGATGTCGGCCAGTGGTAGTGCGCCCATCAGCAGTTGCGCCTGCTTGATGGAATACATGCAGCATATTTGCGAACAGATTGGATTGTTGCTGCAATCGGCTCCACAGGCCTTGTTGGCAATGGATGAATCGCGCGATCCTGCACATAATACATAGGCAATATTTTCGGGTGCCTTGCCGTCGCCGGGCCTGACAACAGCGTTATAGGGGCGGGTGGGCGCAATCACTCTGTCCATCTGCAATGCATCAATCACGTTGGGCTGCGTTGCTGCATTGTAATCGGGCTTACCTGTAGCAGGAAACAATTTGAATCCGGTGCTGACAATGACTGATTTCACAGCCATAGTATATGTTTTCGGTGTCTGTTTGAAATCGATGGCTTTCGGCGCGCAGACTTTCACGCAGCGCATACAACTGATGCAGTTGTCAATGTCGATGGCTGCAATTTTGGGATTGGCCAGATTGAACGGAATATAAATGGCTTTGCGTCCGACCATGTCATGATTGTAATGATCGTTGATGACCTGCGGACAAACGAATTCACATTCCTGACAACCAGTGCACAGTGAATCATCGACGTAGCGCGGCTTTTCGGTTACAGTTACCTGAAAGCTGCCATCGTTTTGTTTGTCGATGGCGTCGATCTCAGTGAATAATTTCAACGTGATATTGTGGTGCCGTGCGGTTTCCGACATTTTGGGGGTGGTGATGCAGGCCGCGCAGTCGAGGGTGGGGAACACCTTGCTGAGCTGAATCATTTTGCCACCGATGGACAAATCTTTTTCCACCAGCACAACCTTGTAATTCATTTCAGCCAGATTCAGTGCGGCTTCCTGGCCGGCAATACCACCGCCGATCACCAGTGTATCAAATGATTGAATGGCTTCGTTCATGATGCTTTATTTTCGTTGTCTGTTGGTTTATTTTTCTCATCTTCAATGCTGCCAAGTTCTAATAATATTTTGCTGAAATTTTCCATGTGTGCAGCAAAAGGCTCAGCACAGACCGAGCAAATGGCGGCCATACGAATGCGTTTGGGGCTGATGTTTTTTGCTTTCATCATTTCCTGAGTCTGGGTTATTATTTCATTGGTGTACTCAGGACATTTCGGGCTGTAGGAACATTCATGTCCGTCGGCGGCAATGAACACACCATCGAATCCCTGTTCGTATGCATGCATGATCCAGCGAGGCTTGATGCCGGAAGAGCAGGGCATACTGATCACATATACTGTTGGTGAATAATGAATCTTGCGCAATCCAGCCTGATCGATTCCGGGATCGGATATCTTATCAGTTGAAAATACCAGGATTTTGGGTCGGAAAGCTGTGTTTTCCATATGCTGAACAATTAATTTTCGGACAATATTCTAAAATGACAGGCAATTAAGCTGTCGCAACAATCACACGAAACGAGGCCCTGAAGGGCTTATACGATACTATGCTTTACGCAGGAATAGTCTTGAGTAGCTGTCTTCTTCTACAATACCGAGAAATTCGTGCTCCATTTTTTCGCACCATTTCGGAATGTCGTGTTTGGTTCCTTCATCCGAAGAAAGGATTTCCATAATTTCTCCTGATTCGATTTCGCCGATGGCTTTTTTTGCGGCAAGCAGCGGGCCCGGGCAAGCGGTTCCACGTGCATCAACGGTTTGGTTTGCGGTCAGTGCTTTTAATTCTTCTGTAGTCATGTTAGTATTTTTTTGATTAAATGAACAATTGAACTTTGCTTTCGGCGGCATCGGCCAGGAATGTAGCCACACCGCAGATTTTCATGTGCGGATAATCGATCAGTTCTTCAGGTTTGAAGCCCATCAGATCCATCGACATTTCGCATACATTGATTTCAACACCCAGTTCACCGGCTGTTTTAAACATTTCGGGCAATGAGGCAACTTTTTTCTTTTTCATCAGTCCACGGATCATGGCTGAGCCCATTCCCATCATGTGCATTTTCGATAGTTTGAGCTTTCGTGCGCCTTTCGGGAGCATCATGCCAAACATTTTTCCAAGGAAATTTTTGCCACCCACTTTTTTCTTCGGGTCGCGCAAAGCGGCTGTTGCCCAGAAAGTAAAGAAAAGTTTCACTTTCATATCGAATGCTGCAGCGCCTGTGGAGATAATCATGGCTGCAATCTGTTTATCAAGATCTCCCGAAAAAACGACCATGGTCAGCTGGTCTTTGGTACCTTTTTCAATCTTACCGACTTTTTTCTGAAGCTCTGCAAATTGTTTTTCGAATTCTTCGTTCATGTTGGTTGTTTTGTAATAAACAAATGTAAGACACTTATTAATTTGAAATTCATACAATAGTGTGAAATACGCTACACATGATTGTGATTTTTGTCACAGATTGGTTTAAATTTCGTATATTTACAAAAAATACGATCAGCCATGATAAAGCATAACTGTAAGGAATGTAAACTCAAAGCTGCAGCCACCTGTCATCTGACCAATGAAGAGTTTCAGGATCTTGAAAATAACAGTGTTTCTGTTCAGTTTAAAAAAGGGGAGTCTATCATAAAGCAGAATGCGTTATCGCTGAATGTTGCTTATCTGCGCAAGGGAATGGCCAAAGTGCATATGCAGGGACCTACCCGCGATAAGATTCTGCGTGTTGTAAAAGCGCCAA
Source organism: uncultured Bacteroidaceae bacterium (assembly GCA_964429475.1). Lineage (GTDB taxonomy): Bacteria > Bacteroidota > Bacteroidia > Bacteroidales > DTU049 > GWF2-43-63. The sequence continues at coordinate 3,048 of CAYSCE010000268.1, forward strand.
CCTTTTTGGGGCTGCCCACCAGCTTTGGCGAAAAAATAAATCAGTTCTCTGTTACTGCCATCAACGATGCAGAAGTCTGTTTCATCGACCTCGGCATTTTCCGCAATCTGATTTTCAGCAACGGAAAATTTGCCTATGAGCTTATTGTTGAATTGTGCCGAAACGAGTTAAACGACTATTTCAGATATGCCAGTCTTGCACAGAAACAAATTCCGGGACTGGTGGCCGAAACATTACTTTGTTTTTCTGAAAAATTGTTCGATAGCAACGAGTTTCATATGCCGCTCACGCGGGGCGAAATGGGCGATCTGATCGGCACTTCGCGCGAAAGTGTCAGTCGGGTCTTGTCCGAAATGAGCCAGGATAAAATCATCGCCTTCGATGCCAGCCAGATTTCAATTCTGAATAAAGAAGCGCTCAGCAAAATCTCGGATAAAGGATGATTCAGTAGTCAGTAGCCAGTAGCCAGTGAGCGCTTCGCCGATGTGAACATGTGCGGCTTCGCCGATATGGAAATGTGTGAATACAAGATGGCGGGATGAAGTGGTCAGTCAGTCAGGCAATAGGCGTCAGGCGACAGGCAACAGGCGTCAGGCGTCTGAAAGTGCTGACCGCAAGCGCGGATGTAAGCGGCGAGCGGTGACCAGTGAGCGATGAAATTTGCATCATAAGACATATATCTGCAACCGATAAACTTTACCACTTTATAACTTTTCACTCGCGCTGCGCATCAGGCGTTGTGCGACAGGCGTCAGGCGTTGCGCGTTGAGCCCTGTGCGTTGCGCCTCATGCCTCATGCCGCACGCCGCCTGCCTTATGCCGCACGCCGCATGCCTTATGCCGCTAGCCTCATGCCTCGAACTACATCATCGACACAATTTTCAGAATCAGATTGTCGGGCAGGTACGTGCGCCAGGGGAGTTGATTGATTTCATCGTCAATAACCATCAGTTTTCCCATCCGGGCTTTGCGCAAATCCTGCACCACATGCGGCAGAAAGCCGACACACACTATCCAGCCTTCGTCCAGTTCTTCCACCCATTCTTCGTAATAATCGGTTTCGGATGCATGGAAATTTAAAACGTTTTCGCCAATCAGAATAAACTGTGCAATCCCGTTTTCAATCAAAGGCTCAATGACATTGCGTTTCATAAACATGATATCGTTGTACAGCAAATCGTTCCACTCGCCGATCAATTCAATAATTGCCGTACGACTTCTGTAATCAGCATAGATTATTTTCAGATAAAGCGTACTGGAGCCAAAATCATCCCATTGCGGATGGATATAATAATTGTAAACAGCATTTGTAAAATAAATATCGCTGTACTCGCGCCCGTAAAAGGGCGACATGCTGTCTTCCTCGCTGATGTACAGATGGCGCCAGTTGTAAAATGGCTCAATTTCGTGCATGACTTTCTATCCGCGGTCGTTGATCATTTTCAACCGGTCTGCATCAAGAATTTCAATTTCCTTTCCTTCAATCCGGATAATATCTTCTTTTTTGAATTCGCTCAGAATGCGGATGACATTTTCGGTGGTCATGCCTATGAGTTCTGCAATTTCTTTTCGCGAAATAGGCATTTCGAAGATGCGTGATTTATAGATATTCTGCGAAAA
>CAYSCE010000269.1:0-4663 GCA_964429475.1 uncultured Bacteroidaceae bacterium
TAAGTTCACCCATATTGCCGTAATCTATAAACAAAATATTTTCTTTCGGGCACCTTTTCCGTCTCCGCCCTGTACTCCGCGCGCGCGGGCCGCGTGTGCCTGCGGTGGCAGCCGGCGGTCAAGTCTGTTCGCCGCTGTCTCCTGCGATACACCGCAAGCAGGTATCATTCAAAGAGCTACGAGAGCGGTACTCAGGATGACAGCGAGTCGTGCGCGGGGCCTGCGGCGGTCGGAATGCAAAAAAAAAGAGGAAACATAGTTTCCTCTTTTTGCGGTCCGGACGGGACTCGAACCCGCGACCCCGTGCGTGACAGGCACGTATTCTAACCAACTGAACTACCGAACCGTTTGTAGTTCCCTGTTTTGGGACTGCAAAGATATAAACATTTTTTTATTTCCTACACATTCCGGAAAATTTTTTCTGAAAGTTCCGCCATAAGATTTCGATGCTATTTGTAAGATTCAGTAAAACAGCGATTTGAAGTGGGAGCTTTTCTGTACAGATTTTCTGCTTTCTCATTCGGGGCAGGCCAGCGCATAAAACATACGGGCTCCGCTTTCAATCAGTTCATCCGGAAAATCATAGCCGGGACTGTGTAAAGCCGGAACCTGAGTGCCGGCGCCCAAACCAAACAAAACGCCCGGATATTCGCTGGTCAGTAATCCGAAATCTTCGCCCCACGAAAAGGGCTCGGGCTTTTCAATATAATTAAACCCGCTGTCAGCCGCCGCTTTCTCAACCCGTACCAGTGCGCCGGCGTTGTTCTCGCACGACGAAAAAGGCTCAATCCACGAAAAGCGCACATCCAGTCCCTCGGTTTTACGCACAATCTGATTGACACCTTTTTCAACTTCTTCTTTTTTCTGCCCGAACAACGTATTGTACCAGGCACGGAACGTGTAGCCGATGGTGGCCGATCCGGCCGCAGTACCAAATGCTTCGGTGCCCATGCTGATGTGAATCGGTGTGCCCAGAAAATAATCGGGGCGGCTTTTATCGGTTTGGTTCAGCGTTTCGAAATAGCGAATGATGTCGGCAATGGCATTGGCAGGACTGATGCCCTTTTCGGGCTCCGATGCATGACTGGTTTTGCCGCTCAATGAAATCTGCACACTCTCTACCGCCGCTGTGAATGGCCCTTTGCGACATATAATCTGATTGGTTTTATAACCCGGAATATTGTGCAGCGCAAAAACTTCCGAAATGTTGTATTTGTCCAGTATTTTTGAACGTATTACGGCGCGCGCCCCGCTTCCGGTTTCTTCGGCTGCCTGAAACAACAACAAAACAGTACCGCTCTGTGGCGGGCGCTGTATCAGCATTTCGGCGAAACGAAGCAATATGGTGGTGTGTCCGTCGTGACCGCAGGCGTGCATCACTCCGTTGTTTTCCGACACATGATCGTGTCCGGCCAGCTCCTGAATCGGCAATGCATCGGTGTCGCAGCGAAAAAGAATTGCAGGACCGGCCTGTTTCCCTTCAACCACAGCCAGCACCGAATGTCCGGCTATCGGATAATGAATCTTTGTAACGCCCGTCTGGCGCAGGTTTTCAATAATAAAAGCCGCTGTATTTTTTTCCTGTCCCGACAATTCGGGATGACGATGCAGGTGTTGGCGTATTTCCGTAAAGTTCATAAATGACAAATCAGCTTACAAAGATAATATGCAAGAATGCAACAGACAACAAGAATTTTGAAGTTCATTTTTCAATTCTGCTCAATTACAGGCGATGGAGTTACCGGCCGCAGAATGGTCACCAGACATTACTGATAGATGATAGCATTTTCAGGATATTGAGTCATGAGATTATACTCAATGGTTTACCAAAAAGGGATGAAGAATTGTCATATACCATTTTTGCAAAAATTTCTATGAGAGATGTTTCAGGTATAAATGAAACTCGTTAGATGTTTTAAGAAAGATTCAGATATAACTGAATAAATATATATCTTTGTAAAACCAAATTTGTAAAACAGACATGGTACAAAGAGAAAAATATTTAAAAAACATAAGGCCGTTTTATAAAAAACCTGTAATCAAGGTCATAACCGGCATTCGGCGTTGTGGCAAAAGCGTATTGTTGCAGCAGGTGAGGGACGAGTTGCTTGCATCCGGCATTCGTTCTGAGCGAATGATAGTCATTGACAAAGAGCTGCATGAGTTTGACGGTATTGTGAATTACCGTGACCTGCATGATTATGTGGCTGTACGCTCAAAGAACAACAGCCCGACAGGTTATTTTGTTTTTATTGATGAGGTACAGGAAATTGAGCATTGGGAAAAAACAATCAATTCATTGCTGGCTGAACAGAAGTACGATATTTACATCACCGGTTCAAATGCCCGCCTGCTTTCATCGGAACTGTCTACATTGCTGGCTGGCCGCTATGTGGAGTTTCAGATACATACTCTGAGTTTTTCTGAATTTCTGATGTTAAGAGAAAACACGAGTGCTAAAAAGGGCAGTGAAGGCGAATTATTTGAGGAGTATTTGAAGTACGGGGGGTTTCCCGCTTTGCACAATTTTTCGTGGGAAGAAATAGCAAGCAGGCAGTATCTCCAGTCCATCTATGATTCGGTAATTTTGAAAGATATTATTATGCGCAATCAGGTGCGGGATGTTGCCATGCTACACCGCATTCTTCACTTTCTGGCTGATAACACAGGGAATATCACAACGGCAAAAAATATTAGTGATTATGTAAAGTCGTTGCATTACCGCATTGCCCCGGAGACCGTGCAAAATTACATTCAGTATGCAGTTGATTCCTACATTCTGAATCAGGCAAAACGCTATGATGTAAAAGGAAAGCGCTTACTTGAACTTCATGAGAAGTATTATCTGGCCGATCCGGGCTTACTGTTTGCGTTGACCGGCTATGATCCGGCAGCAATATCTCAAAGGCTTGAAAATGTTGTTATGCATGAAATGCTAACCAGAGGATTCAGCGTAACTGTGGGCAAAACAGGTACGTATGAAATTGATTTTATTTGCGAAAAAGGAAACGAAAAGCTATACCTTCAGGTATGCAAATCGCTTTATGAAGGCAATGCTTCTACAAGAGAATACAGGGCATTTGAAGGAATAGACGATCATTTTCCTAAATATGTTTTATCGATGGATAATGGGTTTGATACTAACCGCAATGGGGTAAAATGGATGAATATAAAAGATTTTTTACTGGCTGAGAAATAGCAACACGGGCGTAGTCCTCTCCCGACAACTCGGGATGACGATGCAGGTGGTGGCGTATGGTGGGGTAGGTCATAAAAATGAATCTGGGAGCAAAGATAATGTTCATTAAGCCAACGCTCAAAATGTTTTTAAAATGATTTAGTATATTTCTTCTTCGCTGCCATCTACCGCATCTTCACGCCAATCGAATGTAGACTTATTAAAAAAATGATCCGTCAGATCCTTTATTACATTGTTTTCGTATATAGCTGCTTTTTCGGAATATTCGTGTTTATCGCGTGCCTTTTCGGTTAATTTTTTATACGGAAGTGGTGAATGTCTGAACTGACCAAGAAATTCTACTGGTATGTACGCACCCGGGTATGCAAATGTAAAACTCCAGTTCTCAAAGCTGATCAATAATGCATCAGCTCTTGGTCTTGTTGATTGAATCGGAAAAAAATTATTTCCAAAGGAATCCTTTTCTGGTTGAGGATAATCAGGAATATTCTGTAAAAATTCTTCGGTCCCAACGATTACTCCTTCTGGTCTGCCATTTTTGAAAACTTCATTCATGATGTGTAAATATCCGAAGGGATATCGTGCTGAAAGTGCTACAAGTTCCACACATTGCAACGGAAGTTTGCTGATCAGAAATTTCATCAACTCACGTACAGTGACTGTTTCTGTTTCCGGCATATAGTAGCAGTCATCCGTAAACCGCATTGAAACTGGTTTGAGACTGATACCGTAATTAAGCCAGGTGATGCCGTTGGCCGGTGTCAGCTGTGCTCTGAAAGAAGAGAGGTCGTTCAGATGATTGTATGTGTATAAATAGTGCGGAAAACGGATTTGCGTTTCTACTGCATCTCTGTTATTGGTGTTTTTATATAGGCGTATCGCTGAAAAGGCGTGCCGGAAGGGCTTAAAATGCGATGAACCCATTTGTCCGCGATAGCCATTTGTCCATACAAGATATTCACATCCAAGATCAAAAGCTTTAGCCGACAGCGGCGTTTCAAGCAGCATTAATAATTCGTCTGGTTCTTTGCAAATGCCAAAAAAATGGTTGTTGTCTTTAACTCCGCCGCAATGATAATGAAACTGAATGAGCTCCGGCCCTGAATCATCAAGGACAGCAGCCAGCATGCCGTTTTTCGCCAGACTATACCACTCTTTACGGTGAAATGCACGAAACTCTTCATCACCATTTTCAAAAGATTGCACATATTCCGAATATTGTTTTTCAAGTTCTCTTGAAGAATACAGCTCAATTCCAAGTTCCTTAAACCATGCAGTATGTTTTTGCAAAGCATCTGAGAATTCATGTATCACTTTTATTTTTTCCTGATAATTATCTGAATTTAAAGCAGGCATAGTAGTTTTTTTTCAAAAGTACAGTTTTATTTTTTGGGGAGGGGAAAACAAGGTTGTTTTTCAAATAGTAAATGTATTCTTAGTCATTGAATTTTTCAGATATCAACT
>CAYSCE010000270.1:0-4647 GCA_964429475.1 uncultured Bacteroidaceae bacterium
AATTTAAGGCTTAAGGATCTGTGTTTTTACGAAGTTTTAGCATTAAGCGTTAAGCGTTAAGCGTTAAGCATTAAGCAGCAGGAGTGTGCGTTGTGCATTGTAAAACTTCGTTGCTTAAAGCTTAAAAATTTAAGGCTTAAGGATCTGTGTTTTTACGAAGTTTTAGCATTAAGCGTTAAGCATTAAGCAGCAGGAGTGTGCGTTGCGCATTGTGCGTTGTGCATTGAGCCTCATGCCGCATGCCTCATGCCGCATGCCTCATGCCTATTGCCTCATGCTTTTCTTATATTTGCAAAAACAATTCATCATGACCTTCCCCATCTGCATCGGCGGTGAATTTATACAGACCGCACAAACACTGGATGTAACCTGCTCCTACGACGGTTCATTGGTTGGTACAACCTACCTGGCCGGACAGCCTCAACTCGAAAAAGCCATTAAAATGGCCGAAGAAGTCCGGACAGAAATGAAAGAAATGCCATCGTGGAAAAAGTACGACATACTGATGAAAAGCGCTTCAGCACTGCGTTTACACAAAGATGAAATGGCGAAAATTATTGCAGGCGAAGCGGCAAAACCCTTGAAACTGGCTCTGGGTGAGGTCGACCGTGCCATACAGACTTTTGAAGTGGCCGCCGAAGAAAGCCGCCGCGTGGCAGGCGAATTCATGAAAATCGACTGGACGCAGGCTGGCAGCGGCAAAGAAGCCATTATAAAATATTTTCCGGCTGGCATTGTATCCGGAATAAGCCCGTTCAATTTTCCATTGAACTTAGCTATACACAAGATTGCGCCTGCCATTGCAGCAGGTTGTCCCATCATACTCAAGCCATCGCGCAATACACCCCTGTCTATGTTGTATATGGCGCAGCTGATAGCTGAGAGCGGACTTCCGAAAGGTGCGCTGTCGGTGTTGCCGCTCGACCGCGAATGCGGTAATCAGATGGTGACCGATCCGCGCTTCGCCGTGCTGACATTTACCGGCTCGCCCGAAGTAGGCTGGAAAATGAAAACCGATGCAGGTAAGAAAAAAGTCGTGCTCGAACTGGGCGGCAATGCCGGCGTTGTTGTTGACAAAAGTGCCGATCTGAATGTGGCTGTACCCAAAGTTTTGGCAGGCGCATTCGCCTATGCAGGACAGGTGTGCATTCACACGCAGCGCATTTTTGTGCATGAAGAAATTTTTGATGCTTTTGCCAAATCCTTTGCTGAAGCGACTTCGAAACTAAAAATGGGATCTCCGTTTTCGGCCGACACAGATATTTCGTCCATGATTGACGAAGCCAATGCCATCCGCGTGGAGAGCTGGGTACAGGATGCCGTGAAAGACGGCGCGAAGATTCTGTGTGGCGGAAAGCGCACGGGTGCTGCTTTTGAGCCGACTGTGCTGATTGACACGAAGCCGGAAATGAATGTATGCTGCATGGAAATTTTTGGTCCGGTGGTTACATTGGAAAAATTCAGCGACTACAGACAGGCGATACAGCAAGTCAATGACTCACGCTTCGGACTCCAGGCGGGCGTTTTCACCGATTCGCTCGATCATATGAAATATGCTTTCAATACATTGGACGTCGGTGGCGTAATGATCAACGAAGTGCCTACATTTCGCGTCGATCACGCGCCCTATGGCGGCATCAAAGACAGTGGCCTCGGCCGCGAAGGTGTAAAGTATGCCATGATGGATTATATGGAGATGAAGATATTGGTGTATTGAATATCTGCCGGAACTGATGTTTTTGTTTATTAAATGGGCGTTTTCGTTTACCTATCTAAATATTCTTTACAGAAATTCATAATAATATTTAATTTTGCACAGCGACAGAAAAGGACTTCGTAACCGGGGAACTGCCGCGCATCCATGATCTGACATGGTTCCGCCAGTGCCGGTTTATTCCACTTCAACAGCACTGCATTATTTGTATAACACTTAAAATCTTTTCCGTATGAACTCTTTCCGAAAAATAATTCGCTGCATAATCTGTGTGCAGTTGTTTGTTTTATGTCACATTGCAAACGGACAACACCTGCAATGGGCGCATCAGATAGAAAGTAATTCGGTAGACTACAATGCGGCTGATATTGCCGTAGATGCAGTCGGGAATATATATACACTGGGAACTTTTGCAGATTCTTCGGATTTTGATCCCGGCGCAGGTGTGGTGAATTTATATGACGCCGGCGAAACGGATGTGTTTGTTGTCAAATACAATGCAGCGGGAGACTTACTCTGGGCGCGATCACTCGGTGGCCTCAACTTCGATGAAGGCACTTCGCTGGCGCTGGACTATAATGGAAATGTAATAATATGCGGATACTTCTACGAAACAATCGACTGTGATCCGGGTGCAGGCACATATCCACTGACCTCGGCCGGGCAATGGGATGCATTTATCTGCAAACTCAGTACAACCGGAAATTTTGTCTGGGCAAAACGTTTTGGAGGTACCGGTGTCGATATTCCCATTTCTATTTTTTCAGAACCATTGACAGGAAACATATATGTAACCGGATACTTTAACGGCACCGTTGATTTTGATCCCGGGACAGGCACATTCAATATGGTATCGGCTGGAAGTGAAGATATTTTTGTAAGCAAGCTGGACGCACTCGGAAACTTCATCTGGTCCAAACGTATGGGTGGAAGCGGCAGTGACCGCGGATATGCCATTCAGTCGATAGATGGCGGCCATGTGTACATTTCAGGCAGCTATAACGCCACAGCCGATTTCGATCCGGGTACATCCATCAGCAACCTTACCTCTGCGGGTCTGAGCGATGGATATATCTGTAAACTCGATGCTTCAGGAAATTATGTCTGGGCAAAAAGTTTTGGCGGAACCGGTGTCGATGCGGCCAACAACATGATTCTTGACCATGACGGAAACCCTGTTATCTCCGGCTTTTTCAGCAATGTAGCCGATTTCGACCCCAATGCCGGCACGCACAATTTAACATCGGGTGGTTCATACGATGTATTTACCGCAGAAGTAAGTTCAACTGGAAATCTTGTCTGGGTCACACAATTCGAAGGGCCTGGTGAAGACGTATCTTACGGAATTGCGGTCGATAATTCGGGTAATATATATACAACGGGTGTTTTTTCATCGACCATCGATTTTGAATCAGGCCCGGGTATTACAAGCATTACAGCTGCCGGAGCAACCGATATTTTTATATGTAAATCCGATACCAGTGGGACTCTGATGTGGGCCACGGCATATGGCGATTTTCTGAATGATTACGGTAAATCACTTGCAGTTGGTAACGACAACAGCATTCATGCCTGCGGTAGCTTTAGTAATGATGTCGATTTTGACCCGGAACCGGATTCCTATGTGCTTAATGCCGGAACCTCGGACGATGTATACATCATGAAACTTCTTCAGTGCGATCATTCATTTGCAACCATCACTGCTGCAGACTGCTATGCATACACATCGCCCAGTGGTTTGCATTTGTGGACCAGCAGCGGCTCCTATAACGACACCATTCCGAATGCCAGCGGATGCGACAGCATTATAACCGTGAATCTGACCATCTTTACAGTGGATACATCGGTTACTTTCAATTTTCCTGAAATCACAGCCGCCGCTACCGGTGCCACTTTTCAATGGGTTGACTGCCATGCGGCATTCAGTGTCATCAGCGGGCAAACCAATCAAACATTTACGCCGTCGGTCGATGGATCCTATGCTGCCATCATTTCACAAAATGGCTGTGTTGATACATCAGCATGTGTAACCGTGCTTGGACTGGGTCTTTCAAATGAAATAACTGCTCAAAAAATTATTGCATATCCAAACCCGACCGACGGTAAAATATACCTGGCGGCAGATTTCGGAATTACGAATGTCCGCTGGATCGTCCGAAATACGCTCGGACAGCAGGTTGCAGAGGGACACTTTATCAATAATGCTGAAAATGAAATTGACATTCCCGGACATGCAGGCATATATTTCATTGAACTGATGCCGGATTCAGGCGATCATTTTGTTGTAAAAGCTGTGAAGGAATAGTCATTTTCTGATATAAAACCACGACGAATATTCTGTGATTGCTGTCAATTATATTTCAGGAATCTGACATTTGAATTTTATAACCAGAAAATAATTGTAAGCAGAAAATAATTCTGTACTTTAGCCTTATCAGAAAATTTGTACAGACATAACATTAATTCTCACAAAATGGACAAGTCAAAAGAGCTGCAATCAAGTATCAGACTGGTAAACAACAAACTGCGCTTCGAAGGAATGGTAGAAGGAAATGCGCCGGTGGCCATTGATTATATTGCGCCATTGGGCGATGATGAAGGCTACACCTCGCTTGAGCTCCTGCTGCTGAGCCTTTCTTCGTGTGTCGGCAGCGCCGTGCTCACCTTTCTGCGCAGGATGAATAAAACAATCAGTGGCTGCGAAATTCAATCCTCTGGCACACGCCGCGAAGAGCATCCGACCGGCTTTTCGCACATTGTGGTTGACATCAGGCTGCAATCGCCCGATGTGAGCAACGACGACATGAAAAAAGTAATTGCACTGGCCGAAGACAAATACTGTCCGGTGTATGCCATGGTCAAAGGCAATACGTGTCTGAAAAATCGAACCCCGGCATGAAGGGAATCATTCTTGACCTGCGCGGAAACGGAGG
>CAYSCE010000271.1:0-4643 GCA_964429475.1 uncultured Bacteroidaceae bacterium
GATTGGCACGAATTATAATTCATTTTGGTATAATGTGCTTTGTCCCGTTCAGGGATTACAATTGAATTAAATACTTTTTCTACTGAAATTATTTCAAGAAGACTGATTAGTAATGGTTTACCCAGTCTTCTGAATACAGACTGATGCCTGCTGACTTATTCGAAACAGCATCACCCCGAAATCCCTTTACGCTTCAGCCACCGCATGCAGAGCGGTAAATGATTGATGCGTACGAATGGGTAAGTGGTTTTATGGCCGCCAAATCCGAGGTAAAAACGAGCCAGGTTTTCCTGATTGCTGCCCTCGAAATCGAAGAGCTGATGCGTGTTACAGCAATCAGCCAATATAGAATGCACCAGAAAATGCATGGCGCCTTTTTCGCGTGCTTCGCTGCCCGAGCCGCTGAACAACAATATCATCCGGTTTCCTGATTCAACAGCAAGAATGCCTGCAATGATTTCGTTCTGTTCGTTGACCGCGCTGTAGGTGGCTGCCAGTCCACGATGCCGCAACTGATACGCCACGGTTTTAAGCACCGAATACCAGACGTCGGATTGTCCGATGGCTTCGCCTTTGTTATTTTTAAACAACGCTATAATGGCATCGATATCAAAACCTTTATGCATCGAAACATGGCTCTGAGTGGCCTTTTTGATATTGCGCCGCGTATTTTCGTTGTAGCCGTTTTCAATTACTGAAATGTCGCGGCCAAGCTGAAGTGTAATATTGGTCAGCATTTCAACACCCTGCACCTGTAATGCATTGGTTTCGTTGAGCATGATCTCGGCAAAACGAAATTTGCGGGGAATGGCTTGCAGAAAGGATTTTACAAGTTCCGCAGACACCTCTTTCCCAAACACACCTGCCTGTTGAGTAAAAGGAGGTTGGTATAAATATGATATTCCGTTTTTCTTTCGGAAAGTCAATGGCATCACTGCTGAATAATCGGGCGTGCACAATCCGCTCCAGTCGGGCGAAACCAGATCGAGATACCACGACGTTGCATACAATGACGGCCCGGAAGACGCGCTGACTGCGGCATCCCAGCGGGCACGATCAATTTGCTCATTCGTCAGATATTGTATCATTCGGCTGAAGTTTGAAAACGAAAAATAGTATGGCGGATCACATCGGTCCAGCCTGTCCAGCGTTTGCTTTCGGAAAGGGTTTCGTTGTGCAGCAGCATTTCGAAATGACCGTTGATGGATTTGATGTAATCGGCTAGTTTGAACAATTCGGCTTCGGTTTGCTGCAAAGTCATCTGCTGATAATCTTTCAGACTTCCGTCCATAATGCAGAACGGATGGACAACCAATGGCAGCACCTGATCGGTTTCGAGATCGAAGAATCGAAACGGGCGCGTAGTGCCGGCTCTGAAACCATGCCCCGATGCAAAGCCCATGGTATAATCGCTCGTAAAGCCGGCGCGCACCAGCTGACGATACGAGTAGGGCAGTGTCATGCGCAGGAAATGACGTCGCGATGCGGTAATTGGGACATTGATCAATTCTGATAACCATTGTTTTTCGCGCATGAGTTTCTGATCATCCTTCATGCAATAATACGATGGATGCAGTCCGATCTGTGATTCACCGGCCAGTTTCAGCAATTTTTCCACTGAGCGCGGATGCGACAGATCGCCGTTTTTATCAAATGCGGTACGTTGCTGCGAAGCAAGTATAAAGAGCAACACGCGTACTTTGCTTTCGCGGCTGATCTGATCAATGATGTGGAACGAGTCGAAGGGATCTTTTTTGAGTCCGAATAAAACGGCAGGGCGCTCCCAGACCTCTGTTAAACGTCCTTTCGAAATATCGCGGAACCAGCCTGCCGCATTGCGTACAAAGCCTTTGGTGCGATACGAAAACAACATATCCACATCCACCGTCAGCGAAAATGTTGGTTTGTCTTTACTGAATGATGTTTCCGGAAGGTGCTTCAGCAAACGGTTTCGTAGCATAATAATCCATTCATCGACCACGGCGCGTAAATGAAAACCGTGTTTAAATGCAAGCGAATGCTGCAGGTCGAAACGTCCGTGTTCATCGCGGTCCTGACAGGTGTATTCCTCGTAACGGCTCAGCATGAAAAACACGGCTGAAAAAATATCAAACGAAAAGTCGGATGAGTCTGGATCCGGGAAAATCAATACATTATTTTGCCGGTCGGTAACCACCGGAATATGTTGTGCCGAAACGCCCTTTGGGCGCAGGAATCCGGAGTCGGGGATAATTACGTTGTTTCCATCCTGAATACCATAACCAATCGCGCAGGCTTTCGGATGGTGTTGTTCAGGATTCAGAACATACGCACAATCGAGACGCTCGTTGAAGATGTAATCGAGCGTGTAGCGCAGTTTTGCATTATCGAAAGCCGACCAGATTTCAACCGGCATGAGGTTTTATTTTTTAGAAAGTTTTTTCGACACATCAAAAAAATCGAGCATTTTTTCGCACATAAATGCTGCAGCATGACCATCGCCAAAGATGGGCGGATACTCGGTTGGCGGATAATTAATAAGTGCTTCGGCCTGTTCGGCAATTTCGGCAGATGTATGTGCACACAGGCGTGCAGTGCGCAGTTCAACAATTTCGACCCATTCGGTTTCGGGACGCAGAATGATAGACGGACGTGAAAAGAAATAAGCTTCTTTCTGCACGCCGCCTGAATCGGTAAGCACCAGACGACAATTCTTTTCCAGCAGAATCATATCGAGAAACGAGGCTGGAGGCAGAATCCGTACATCGGCGCCTGCCGGAATGTGCTGGCCGATGTTCCACGAATCCATCATTTTGCGTGTACGCGGATGAACCGGAAAAATCACCGGAAGCCCTGTGTTTTTCGATGCCAGACAAAGGGCGTTGAAAATCATTTCAAGTCTTTCCTTGTGATCGGTGTTGTCGTTCCGGTGAATGGTGGCCAGAATAAACGGGATATCTTTCAGTTTCAGCTCCTCAATAATCGTGGATTGTTTTTCGGCAATGGCTGCAAAATGAACCGAGTTGTCGAACATGATATCGCCGCCGTGAAAAACGCCTGGTTTGTCCATCGAGTAAGGGCTCATGAGTCCCGAAGCAAATCCTTCGTCTGCGAGGTTTTTGATAGCGGTTTTGGTGGGGCAGAACATGAGTGTGGAGCAATGATCGGCCACGATGCGATTGATTTCTTCGGGCATTTTTTTATTGAAAGAGCGCAAACCGGCTTCGATATGAAAAACCGGAATATGCATCTTTGCCGCTGCCACTGCGCCTGCCAGCGTGCTGTTGGTATCGCCGTACACCACCAATGCATCGGGTCTGTATTCGGTCAGTACTTTTTCGATGCCTTCCATCATACGTCCTGTTTGTTCTCCGTGACTGGATGAACCAACGTTCAGATTGACGTTTGGAGCGGGAATACTGAGTTCGCGAAAAAACACTTCCGACATATTTTCGTCGTAATGTTGTCCGGTATGTACAATAATTTCTTCAATACTGTCTTTGAAATGCAGGTTGATTTCGCGGCTGAGAGCCGCTGCTTTGATGATCTGTGGCCGTGCGCCGACAATGGTGACAATTCTCATTTGGTAAACGTGTTTAGAATTCCTTCGTCCATAAAACTATAATAGGAATCCGGAAGAATAATGATATGATCGAGCAAATGGATATCGAACAGCGCTGCAGCTTTGAACACCTGGCGCGTGAGTGCAATATCCGAATCGCTTGGATTGCGGTTTCCCGAAGGATGATTGTGGCCCAGAATAATGCTCAGCGAGCGGGTATCGAGCGCCAGCTTGATGATTTTGCGGATATCGACCTGAGTAGCGACCATGCTTCCTAAGCTGATGCGCTCTTTGAAAATGATTTTGTTCCGGCGGTTGAGGCCCATCAAACAAAATTCCTCAAAGTTTTTGTCGCGCAACATAGGTATAAGCGCCCTTTGTGCGTCGCGCGAGGAGGTTACAATTTCTTCTTCCTCTTCGGTTTCGCCTTCGCGGCGTCGTGCAATTTCGATGGCGGCCGCAATGGTAACGGCTTTGGCGGGACCTATGCCATTCAGTTTTTTTATTTCATGAATGGTCATGGCCGACAGTTTTGTCAGACTGTTATCGGCCAGTTCAAGTATTTCGCGCGCCAGTTCCAGTGCACTTTTTTTGGGTGTTCCGCTGCCAATCAGTATGGCCAGCAACTCGGCATTGCTGAGCGCTTCGGACCCTTTGGCGAGCATTTTTTCACGCGGGCGGTCATCGCTGGCCCATTCCTTTATGGTTTTATTTTTTTTCTTTTCCACTGGTACAAAGTTAATCGAATCGAAAAAACTCAGACATTGAAAACTTATTACAGCTTGAAATATTGTATTTGATTTCAAATATACGCATTCCTGCGATTATGGCGCAGGGGGTATTGAATTTCGATATTACTCAAATAGAACACGGGTTTACACGGATTTGACGGATCAACACAGACCCGCCTGCAGCGGGCAGGTAAAACATATTACTTGATGCAAAAGCTGAAATGCATCATCCACCGTGTCACCCTGAACTTGTTTCAGGGTCGACGGTGGATGATGAGCCACGCATGTAAGATCCTGAAACGAGTTCAGGATGACACCATGCGTGGCAGCTGTAATGAATCAACACAACGGAGTTGTGTTGCCATATGCGA
>CAYSCE010000272.1:0-4624 GCA_964429475.1 uncultured Bacteroidaceae bacterium
GATCAGGTCAGAATGAACCACATCTTCGGAAATCCGAAGGTGACTTTGTACATCGCCGCCACGCTGGCTCATTCCGTGAACTTCGGCCTGTTTCAGATACCAGCCTTTATCGACGGCTGCCATACCTATTGTGGCTGCAATGGAAAGAATTCCCTGGCCGCCAACGCCTGATAATATGATGTCTTTTTTCATTGGTTTTCCGGATTAATTTGCTTTGTTTTTAAATTTTTCGCGCATTCTGCGGTTCAGTGTCTGAATACATTCTCTGGTCGGAATAATCACCGATACACCGTTATAAGCCAGCTCTTCCTTGAAAATCTGCGTGTTTTCCTCGTGATTTTTCTTCAGTGGCTTCAGAATTCGGATGTGCCCGGGCTCAACGCCTAAGCCGGTAACGATATCTTGTACGCGGCCAAATGCTGCCGAATCCTGACCGCCGGTCATACCGGTTGTTGAATTGTCGAGAATAACAACGGTAATGGGCGATTTGGCAATAACGGCATCCAACAGTCCGGTCATACCGCTGTGGCAGAATGTCGAGTCACCGATAACAGCTACAGCGGGAACAAGTCCTGCATCGGCTGCACCTTTGGCCATGGTAATGGAGGCACCCATGTCGACGCAGCTGTTAATGGCTTCGAATGGCGGAAGTGCGCCCAGTGTATAACAGCCGATATCGCTGAAAACGCGTCCTTTTGAATAGGCAAGCAATGCTTCATTCATGGCGTTGTAGCTGTCGATATGCGGGCAACCAACACACATGGAGGGCGGGCGGCCAACAACCAGCTCAGGCGACGGCAGACCATGTGTATCGGCCATACCGAATGCGCGGGCAATAATATTCGGATTGAGCTCTCCGGTGCGCGGAATGCGTTCATCGAAACGGCCCGAAACCTTAATGCCGCGATGCAGCAGTCCGGCCAGCAGTTCTTCCACCATCGGATAGCCGTCTTCGAGCACCATGATGCGCTCGGTGGTATCGGCCAGATTTTCTACCAGATTGACAGGCAGCGGATACTGACCAATTTTCAGCACCGGGAACGGACAACCCTGCGGGAAGTTTTCCATCAGATAATTGTATGCAATACCGCATGCAATCACGCCCATTGATTTATCCGGTCCGTCAATCAGTTTATTGAAGCCCGATGTAGCGGCTTCGTTGCGGAAAGCAGCCTGATTGGCCAGTAACAGACTATAACGTTTACGGGCAATAGCAGGTAATAAAACGAACTGTCTGAGATCGGACGGCAGTGACATTTCATTCTGTTTGCGGCCTTCAATGCGGGCAACACCGGCACGGCTATGGGCAAGACGCGTGGTAATGCGCATCATGACCGGAACTTTGTATTTTTCACTCAGTTCAAAACCATAATGAACCATATCGTAAGCTTCCTGCTGATTGGATGGTTCCAGGATGGGAACGTTGGCAAACTTTCCGTAAATGCGGCTGTCCTGCTCATTTTGAGAAGAGTGCATCGATGGATCGTCGGCAGAGACAACGATCATTCCGCCGTTGGCACCTGTAATGGCTGCGTTCATAAAAGGATCGGCGGCCACATTAAGACCAACGTGCTTCATACACACCATAGATCTTTTGCCGGCATATGACATTCCGAGAGCGGCTTCCATGGCTGTTTTTTCGTTGGCACCCCACGAAGCCAGAATTCCCTTCTGCTTTGCTTCCTTACTTGCATGAACAAATTCCGTGATTTCTGTCGACGGAGTTCCCGGGTAGGCATAAATGCCCGATATACCCGCATCTATGGCTCCTGTCGCAATGGCTTCATCGCCTAATAACAATAGCTTTTGCATATTTTGATCTTCTTTTTATTCTGCTACGAAAATAATTAATTTTTTTCTTTTGGCGAAGGAAAACATTTTTGAATTATTTTTACAACATGAATTACCTGTTTCATCTGGTTTTAAGTGGTGATAATCCCGATATTATCATCGGAAATTACATTGCCGATCATATCAGGGGAACAAAAATTGTCAATGAATTACCAAATGCTGTTCTCAAAGGTGTTCTCCTGCACCGGGCTATTGATGCCTACAGCGATATGCATCCTGCTGTCAGGCACAGCGTGGCTTTGCTGAAACCAACCCATCAGCGGTATGCATCAGTGGCTGTTGATATTTTGTATGATCACTTTCTCATCAAGAACTGGAAGCAATATGTAAAAGTCCCTTTTGTAAAGAAAGTGAATTCATTTTACAGCTTATTGGAAAAAAGACTGGATACACTGCCCCCGAAAAGCAAAAAAGTTTCACTCAAAATGATGGAGGCAAACTGGCTTGGCATGTACGAAACGTTCGATGGCCTTGATATGGTTTTTCTTGGCGTGACTAAACGAACCCATTTCCCGAATGCACTCCCCGATACAGTGCAGTATCTGATTCAGTATTACGATGAATTTGATCATGACTTTCAGATCTTCGCCCGCGATCTGTTCGATTTTGTTTCCTTACACACCCGGTATCGCTTGTAAACCAGTCTTCCGGATGCTTATTGTTTAAATTGTTTTGTATGGAGTTTTTGATTTTAGTGCTGATTATTTCCTTTCTGATCATTGATTTTGTGGTTGACCGCTGGCTGGCTACGCTGAATGTACGTCACTGGCCGGCATCGGTGCCTGAGCGCATTGCAGCTACATTTACGCCGGAAAAATTCAATAAAGCCAAAGCCTATTCAAAGGACAGAAACAGACTGTCAAATATGGTTTCGGTGTTTCAATTAGTGCTGATTCTGGTTTTCATTCTTGCCGGTGGATTTGCCTGGGCCGATTTGCTGGCAGCATCGCTGTGGAATCATCCCATCGGACATTCGATTGTCTTTTTTGCCATTTTACTGGTCGGGGCTGATATTCTGACCCTTCCTTTTCAGTGGTACTCCGTTTTTACGATAGAGCAGAAATATGGCTTCAACAAATCGACGCCGGCTATTTTTATAGCCGATAAAATCAAGTCATGGCTTATGTCGGCCATTCTGGGTGGTGGCATTTTCTGGCTACTGGCAGAGATCTATTTCTTAATGCCCGATTATTTCTGGCTGCTGGCCTGGGGTGTGCTAACTGTGTTTTCGCTGCTGATGACCATGTTTTACAGCAACATCATTGTGCCGCTTTTCAACAAACAGACACCGCTTGAAGCCGGCGAACTGCGCGATGCCATTGAGCGTTTTGCCAAAACAAACGGATTCAACCTGAAAAATATTTACGTCATCAACGGCAGCAAGCGTTCTACAAAATCAAATGCCTATTTCACGGGCATCGGCCCGAAGAAACGCATTGTGTTGTATGACACGTTGATTGAAAAGCACACAACTGAAGAAATTGTTGCAGTGCTGGCACACGAAATCGGTCACTACAAAATGAAACATGTGACCACCGGATTTTTAATGAGCACTGTACTGAATCTTGGAACCATGTTTCTGCTGAATCTGTTTCTCTCGGTACCTGAATTTGCTGCGGCCCTGGGCATGGATCCTTCACTGCACGCATCGCTGCTGGTGTTTGCCTTGTTGTTCAGTCCGGTTTCGACCGTAGTGGGCATTATTTCCAATATCATTTCGCGCCGGCACGAATATGCTGCAGACCGTTTTGCATGGGATCATACGCGCACGCCTGCGCTGGCCGATGCATTAATCAAACTGTCGGTCGACAATCTGAGCAATCCGACTCCGCATCCGTACTATGTATTTGTCAATTACAGCCATCCGCCTTTGCTGGAACGGTTGAAGGCGCTGGATGTTGGGGCTTAACTCTCGAAGGGTTTCGAACCCTTCGAGAGTTGTGTGGATAATTTTTTTTAAACAACAACTCCCCGGCTTTTGTTTTTTACTATTTTTGTTCAAAAGAAACCATAATGGAATTATCAGGAAAAATTATGCAGGTGCTCGAGGTAGTGAGCGGACAGGGACAGAATGGCACATGGAAGCGTCAGGATTTCATTCTTGAAGTACCGGGACAGTATCCCAAAAAAATATGTATTACCATTTTCGGCGACAAAGTAGATCAGTTCAGAGTTAAGCAGGGTGATGATGTACGTGTTGAGGCCGACATCGAAAGCCGCGAGTACAACGGCCGCTGGTATACCAGTGTAAAAGCATGGAAAGTTGAAAAAGCCGGTGGCGACATGCAGGACCGTATGCCGGATTATGATGTAGCTCAGAATACTCCTAACAATGGTGGTATTGACCTCTCGGCAAGCGAAGGCGACGATCTGCCTTTCTGATGATGTAGCTTGTTGATTTAAAAAATTATTTACTTATATTTGCCTTAGAATAATATAAGTAAGTATGCGTTTATTTTCATTTCTGTTTTTATTTTCTGGTGTATTATTGCTGTCGGCCCAATCGGAACGCCCTTTAAAGATCCGGCTGGTGGACAGTACCACGCACAGAGTATTAGCTACTATTCGCCCATTAAATCTTGTGAAGGTGGAACTGGATAACGGAACTGTTTACAAAGGACTTATTAGAATCAAGTCGGACTCGGTGCTTGTCATCAAAGGGCAGGGTATCAAGCCTGAGAAGATAAATCACATTTATAATAAGCTTCCAATTATCATTGCTGCATCGACCATTATTTTTTACCCGCCGAGTTTTGTGGTAACGCCTGTGCTT
>CAYSCE010000273.1:0-4617 GCA_964429475.1 uncultured Bacteroidaceae bacterium
GCTGTATCTCCTGCGGCAACGGGGCCTGCAAGTATTTCGGAAACAGGAGCGCCACCGTTTATGGTGAAATTCACCGGAATATTGGATGCAACGCTGGTTCCGTAATTTTTTACGCGAATGGTTACATCTTCATTGGCGGTCATTTCAAGACCTGAGTTTGGTTCATCAATTGCGATCACACCAACATCAACAGCAGGAATACCGGTAACAAAAACAGTATCGTTGGCAACCTGGCCGGGACAACCGGGTTTAACCACAGAAACTTCATCGATATACCAGCCATCATAATTAACGCTTCCATCGGATGATGAAACAAATGCAACTTCGAGCTGGGTTCCGCCATTGAGCTGTATGGTACCCGAAGAAGTAAAATAGTTCAGTGCTTCACCTCCATAGGTTTCGATGGTGGCACTGGTATAGGAGCACGAGCCAAAGAATGGGTCAACACTTAATCCGTCAGCGCCGTCGTATTGTCCGGTGGTGGGGGTAAATATTGTCCACGCGCCTCCATCGATGCGATAAGCCACATACATTCTGTCGCAGCAGCTCTCTGTTTCATAACGATGTTTGTAAGACAGAGTGACTTCGTTGCCGAAGACATTCATCAACGGCGATTGAAGCACAGCGCTGGAAGTAGCATACGGATTCACCATAAATGCAGTTCCTAAACCGGCATCGCTGTCCCATGTCCAGTTATATGATGTATAGGAAGGACATGGTGTCAATGCGCTCCAGCCTTGCAAGTCGGTGTCGAACGTATATTTATATTCAAGTCCCGAAGTTGATGCAACATAATACACGGTTGTGTCATACAATACTGGTGTGGTATAGGAAGAGCCTGTATTGAGCAAACTGATTAAAGATGCATCGGCATACCACTGAATGGTATCGCTGCTTGTTGCCGTCAGCGTAGCAGATGTGCCGTAAGGAATAGTTGCGTTGGTCACCACTACCGGTGCCGGAAGGTGCATCGAAGCTACATTGCTGAGCAGCGTATCGTTGGCCGGAATCGGGTCACCGGTTAAGGCAATCCATGTTTTAATGGCAAACATCTGATCTGTTGTAGTTACAGTCAGATCGGCCTGTGTAGTGAAAGTGAAATCAAGGGTGTCGCCAGACAGAATTTGTGATGTCACTGCCTGCGATACGGGTGTTCCACCATTCACAGCGTAATAGGCCATCAGGTTTCCGTTAATGGTGTCGAGGCCATTGTTTGCAATGCGAATTTCCACATTTTCGAGACCAAGGCCGCAACCGGTATTCGGTGATAACAGTCCTGCAACACCGGCTTCCTGCATAGGTGGTGTGAACTCATCTGCGCCAATATCAGGTGTTGTCAGGTTACGCACTTCGTGGTCAATATCAGTGGCAACCCCAACACCAAAGCCCTGATCATTGGTTGAAAATGCCAGTGTGTGGAGCTCGCTGTTGGAAATAAACAATGGATTTACTGAAATCGAATTCGGATCCATTGAGGTGGTTGTTTGCCAGTTGGTAAGATCTGAAACATCGGAGTAATTATATTCGCCAATATAGGTGCCGTTGGTATACAGGTTGTTGTAATCAAGAGTATCGGTGCAATAATTCACTATTATAGCTTTTCCACTTGTTGAGTTGGCGAAAATGTTGTTTTGGATCTGATTGAGGGACCCGTTATAATCATTGAATGCAGCCGAATACGTAGTGTTGGTAGAATAGCAGTGTACACTGTTGTGATAGACATTTACATTGCTGCTGTATGAAAAATACAGGCCGTAGTTTTCCGCATTGCCACCGGCGGCGAGGAAATTATTGATCACTGTGTTCTGGGACCCTGCAGAATTAACGATGTTATCGAGGTACAAAGAGCTGAAACCGTTTTGATTGATTTTGTTGAACTCAAATTCAAACTGGTCGATGGCGTTGAAGTAGACTCCATATGAATAAGCATTTGGAGATAGTGAAACAACTGTGTTGCTGTCAACAACAACTTCGCTGGCGTTGTAAAGTTCAATACCTGAATAAAAATAATTACTGATTTGGTTTCCGCAAATAGTCAGGTCATTGCTGCCGGCATAATAATCCGATGCAAGGAAAATTCCTGTTGCTCCGCCAGTTAGGGTATTGTTACGGATGACGATGGTTGTGTCATCAAATGAATAGGAACTGTAAATCAGGCAAAGTTCTTCGCTTTGCGTTGTAGCGGCAAGACCCTGAATGATATTGTTCCGGATTTGAATATTGTTACATCCGCCGTCCAGCACAATGCAACGACCATGGACTGTTCCCAGCGCGCTGAGTGTCAGGTTTTCAATATTGACATACTTGCTGTTGTATAATTCAAACACATAGTTTTCGCCGGTTGCAACTGCGGTATTTTGCAAAACAACATCGGCTGCATTTCCGCTGCCTGAGCGGAAAGTAACAGTAGCAGAAGGGCCTGCTCCCGGAATTTCAGGAATTGCCAGCAAAGTATCATACGTTCCTGCGGCAATATTGAAAACTGTTGTATCACTCACACCGCAATAGGTGAGGGCATTGATGACATCGGCAAAATACTGGAAATTAGTTCCGCCGGTGGGCACAACCGGATTGATGGTGTATGTTCCGGCAAGTAAAACCGAGCATGCATAATAACTACGTGCAATGGTATCATTGGCGGGGCCTTCGTCAGCAATGCCATTCGGAAGGGTTGACCATGCTTTGATTGAATGTGAACCTGGCTGTGTATAGGTGACACTGCCTAATGTCAATTCACCTGAATTCTGATCCTGCAGCAATGAACCTGTCCAGGAATAAGGTGTCTGCAGAACACCGTCAAGACTCCAGTTTATAGTAACTGATGTTAGTGTATCGGAACCAACATTTCTGAAAATCACTTTAACCGGATAGGGTGTGCCGGTGACAGGTGTAGGTGAGCTAAACGGCTCAGTCATCTGCATCATGGCCACATCGTTGCTGTTGTTATTCAGCTGAAATGCAATTTTCAGGTTGGGCCGGTTATAGGTCAGGTTGCCGGTTGTTGGCATGGCATCATCCTGATAACCATACTGCGCCATGTTCACCGGGCTGGTGGTGGTATAGTTAAAATTCGGATATCCAGATGTCCAGACTCCGTCGTTGTTTAACCAGACAATGCGCAGATTGTCGGTGCCATTGTAATAAAACGGTGTGCCCATCGCAATTTTTGTCCAGCCCGTTCCGGCAAAAGTATAATTACCGGAAAATATTTGAGTCATACCGGTTGTAACCGGAAAAGCGGCTGTTGAAAAACTGCCCTGTGGGGTTGATTCAATGTAAATTGATTGGTTGTTGAGTGTATAACCTGCTGTAACAGAAGAAACATTGAAGAAAATAGAGTCGATAAAGCCCGACATGCCAATTTCTGCAGCAGTATAAATCTGGTCACTCCATGAATAATCGTAATAGCCATAGGCTGGCAGATAAGGCGTGGTGGATGTTCCGGTACCAATAACCACAACCGGTGCCGGTTGTTCGAGGAAAAACCAGTGATTGCTGCTGTTGGCGTGGTTGGCAGCAGCAGAGGCATCGGTTGCAGCAACATGATAGTCGATGCGGGTATTGTATGCCTGAGCGGGAATAAATGCATGAAAAGTATCGGCCAGCAATACAGTCATTCCTAAAGTATCGTTTGGTCCTGCATTTAATGAATAAACAATATATGCGGTATCAATACCCGACGCATCGGTGATAGCGGCCTTGATTTCGAACGGTCCGGTGGTGTACAGGGTATCCTGCAAAACCGGAGGAAGGAGGGTAATAACGGGCGGAACCAATTCCGACGGAGCCATGGTGACTTTTATATCATCGAGGAACCAACCCGGACGCGATGCTGCTCCTGAATTGTTTGCATCGTTCAGCTTAAAGCGGATCATCACGCTGGCCTGATTGCCGAGAGCAACGCTCAGATCGAACGATTCTGCTTTCCACCAGGTGTTGTCTGGCTTCGCTGTTGCGTTTCCTGCTGACCAACCAGTAGGATAACTGAATTCGGTAAACTTGTTTGAAGCAAACGAGCCGGCTCCTGTATAGTTTGTCTGAGAAACTAATGTCCAGGTAGTACCGCCATTTAACGAATACTCAATCTGTGCGGCATCACCCATCTCGATTTTACAGATCTGACTGAATTCGAGTATGACACTGCTGTTTCCAATGGTCGAAAATGTACCGGAAGTCAGGTACGAGGTACTGGATGTTGCAAGGGTACAGGAGTCTGAATACAGACCTGTAGCATGCAAGCGTGAGTTGATAGTCCAGGCAGGTGTGCCGCTGGACGTGAGGTTGTACGGAGCCGATTCAAAATCTTCGAAAAGCGCTATTGTCTGGCTATATCCCGGCAACAGAGACATAATCAGAAAAAGCCACATGAGGCATTGTTTTTTCATATTTTATTAAGTTAGGAGGAGCTGCAAATATAAACAATCTATCGAATGAAAAGGTTGCTTTAGGGGATAAATAAAAAAAAGAGGATGTTTCCATCCTCTTTTTTTTAGTTTTAATATCTGCAAATAATCTATCGGATAACCGACAGTCTGCGGGTAAGCGTAACATCGTCGAACTGGAGGGTGTACATGTAAATACCCTGACCGAATCCGGCGAGATCAATCATGTGTGTAT
>CAYSCE010000274.1:0-4607 GCA_964429475.1 uncultured Bacteroidaceae bacterium
GCTGGCTGCAGCTACCGAAGCGGCCATTTTCGAAAAAATAAAATCGTGTTCCTATCCGAATAACAAGGCCCGCAATCTGAAGGCCATGGCCGAAATGCTGACCACTACATTCAAAGGAAAAATTCCGACAGATCCCGATGAGATGCAACAATTGCCGGGTGTTGGACGCAAAACCGCACACGTACTGGCTTCGGTGCTGTTTCAGCAAAATGTACTGGCCGTCGATACTCATGTGCAACGGGTCAGTGTACGTCTGGGACTGGCTCCCGGAGCCACAACACCACTGGCTGTTGAAAAAGCGCTCGTGTCAATTGCACCCAAAGATACTTTACACGATCTGCACCACTGGCTCATTTTGCATGGTCGCTACGTATGCAAAGCCCGCACACCCTTATGCGGAAGCTGCGTTATTGCTGAGTTTTGCGGGTATCCGCTACGCAAAGTTTAAACTTCGCGTAGCAAATAATAAGCTTCGCGAAGCACCATCACTCCCGAAAAACAATATAACCCGGCACCAAGCCTGCATTATAAGAATGCAACAATTGTCCGGAAGCTGAATAATGCAGTACCTGACCAGCATGAACATAATCTCCGGCATCACTCACCCAGAGCGCTTTGTCGGCCGGATTTACCGCAAGCCGGTAAAATGTATTACCGGACGATTGTATCCAGGCGGTTGTCGGCTCCGAAGTCGCACTGACAGCCATTTTGTAAATGTGCTGATTGATAAAATACAACGAATCGCGCGTGGCATTCATCACCAAAGCTGAAGGATAATCCGACGATGAATTGAATGGCACACTGCGAATAACTGAATGCGACAAGGGATCAACAACCACAAGCCTTGCCATTTCAGCATGATCGAAACCGCCACTGCACAAAACCCAGATAAATCCGTTTATGTCCACACCCATGCTGTTTGGCTCTACGCCTATGATTACAGAATCTTCGAGCATGAGTGTAGTGGTGTCAATAACAAGTAATGCATTGTTGTTCTGCGTGGACACCAGCTTTGACCAATGCGTCGCCCACAGCTTACCTGAATGAATCAACAGGTTCTCGACCGGACGTTCCGTGTATATGCTGTCACTCAATTTGCCCTGAGCAGCATCAATCACATAAATATAGGGTTTGTACAATGAAGAAACATACAATCTGTTTCCGCTCCCAGCGCAGATTTCACGCGGTGACGAAATTCCGGTAATGACTGTTTCAACTTCGAAATCGTCATTCAGCATATATACTTTTCCGGAATTGTTGATTGTCAGAAAAATATGATTACCACTCAGCGCCATATGAAATGGAATATCGCCCGGCGCAAATCCGTTAACCGCCCGGAATACATCATTGCTGATGGTATTTCCGGCAAAGTCAATCCACGAAACGTCGCCTCCGCCTGAATTGAAGAGACCTTCGTTGATGACAAAAGCTCCGTTGTGAAACGCCGAAGGCGACTCATCCGGAATGGTCACTTCGCCGAATTCGTCGTTGGTACACGAATACAGTAAACAAGAAATCAATATGATAAACAAAAATTTATTCATACCATTTCCATTTGAGTGTGACATAAAAATTCCGGCGCGGCATGGGATACCAGGCAATGTACTGATAGTCGGCATTCATGATGTTGTTAATCCGCACAGAGAGCGACAACTGATTGGTTCCGATTTTTTTTGTGGCAGAAAAAAACGCATCATGTAAAAATATTTCCGGCATATAGCGATCATTATCACTGCTTGAAAAACGTCTGCCTGTAAAATGAAACTCATATCCCCCGCTCCAGATGCCATGTCCGAACGACAAAACGCCATTCATTGTTTGAGCGGGAACATACATCAGCGTGCGGATTTCTTCTTTGGTTCTGTCCTGAGCAAAAACGCGTGTTGCATTCAACGAACCGGATAATGTGTTTTTCTTCCATGCATACGACATGGTTGCCACAGCTTCGGCACCGTATTGCTGCGTTTTCGCAACATTGGAAGCATACCACTGCGACGTGGCTGAATCGGGTGTCCAGCGAATCAGGTCATTTGTTTTTGCATAAAATGGTGATAGTTGAAGACTCCATTTGATGGAGCTTCTGTTCCCTGAATTTTGTGAATTGATACGGATATGTGTTTTATCAACAACAATGGTCATATCGGTCATCCATGCATCTTCGGGCTTCAGATCAGGGTTTCCGCCAGGCACCCAAAATAAATCATTCATAGTGGGCATGCGCATGTTGCGGGCAATACCTGCATAGATTTTCAGAAAATCCCATTTATATGCTTTGTTTCCGGACATTTTTCCCGGTAAAAAACTCAGCGACATTCCGGGCAAAGGATAAACGGTATTGAAGTTTCGCGTAATGACATGCGTCCATACATCGGCATTCCATGCGTCGAAGCGGCTCAGATGATATTTCAGTTTTACGCGTTGATCGGTATTCAACACCGCTTTGCTGAAATTGTCCGATACCACACGATACAATTCAGGATAATATTCCAGCATGCATTCATGCCCTGCTCCCGCGCGCACATAGGCGTTCCAGCGCATGGCAAATGTCTGCGTTGCTGTTCCGTCGCTGATGGAAAGCTGATTGTTTTTATACAGAAATGTATCGGCACTGAAAAAGAAACGAAGCTGCAAACCCGCATGATCGGCCGATATCAGCGGGACAAATCCGCTAAGTCTGACAAAACGGTTTTCCTGACTTTCATTGTCAGGCAGCTGCGGACTCAGCAATTGAGCAGGCGTTTCGTTGAATTGCGAACCCGCCCACACCGATAATCTGACATCGCCTTTTTTGAGAGGAATCAGGATATTGCTTTTTAAAGACATATTGAAAAACGAAGTAGCAATGCGGTTTTCGAGCGGCCATTCTGATGGGATTGCTCCGGTACTGTTGTTGTGAAAAATAAAATTGTTTTCCGAATTCATTCCGGAAAGTTCGAATGAAACGCGCGTTTTACGAATTGAATAATCCGAAAAGAAAGATAAAGCGCCGGTTCCGAAGCTACCGCCCGATAATATCAACCTGCGTTCATGCACTGTGTCGCGGTAAAAAACATCATCGACATACACATACGATGCAAGACCACCCGTAAAGCCCGAGGCAGCCTGCGTTCCTGAGACAAGTCCGAAATTCATATTGTCGTTGGCCTGCATGCCGCCCAGCGCCGGCTGTCCCAGTGTAAGCTGATTCAGCACAAACCCATTCCACAACAACAGCGTTTGCGATGCGCCGAAACCACGATGCGAAACCGTTGCAATACCACCAGGAGAATAGGTTTTAAAAAATACAGGGGTGTAGCGCGCCAGTGTATTTTCGATGGAGAGGTTTTCGTCCACCGGCCTGAGTTTATCAGATATCGTCAGCATAAAAACAGAATCATCGGATGGCGCAGCAATATCAACCGGCTTCAACCAGATGGTATCGTTCTTCTCCTGAGCAACAACTACATTTCCCAGCAAACAGAACAGGCCGATGATTAAAAACTCTTTCATTAATGCTGAATCACCATTTTTGCTGTTTTTCCGGTATTGGTTTTCAGAAAATATACACCCGTATTTAATCCTGAAATATCCATACTGCTTTCTTTGCTTTCGAGCACCAGATGACCGTCGCAAGAATACATGAACACAACTTCCTGCCGACACATAAATATATGTACAACATCTGATGCAGGATTCGGATAGAAATTCAGGCCTACCGGATTATCATACAAGCCTGTATTGGAGCGGTTATGCATTACGCCCACAGCATCAAGGTCGAAGCCGCAGGACTCGAAGGGCGTTGGAAACGGATCGTTGATTTTTCGTCCTTCGCAGTCGCGCGAGGCATAGATCGGATCAATACTTCCGACTACATCAATCAGTCGGATAACGGTAATTGAATCTTTTCGAAGCAATGCGTTATCGGGCGCTTCGGCAATATCGAAAGGTGTCCCGAACATAGCTCTGTACTTGCCAGCCAGATTATGAATTTTGGTCGGATCGGTATTACCAAACCCACCGGTTTGAACAACTGTATCAGTGAGCGAATACGCCGGAATCCGGAAAAAGTGAATTCCGTCGGAGCTTACCTCAACGAAAGCAAGTTCCAGAAACAAGTCTGTAAGCGGATTTTCGAATACTGCAAAATCGAACCCGGATCCATCGGCCAGCGGAATATTAAAAAAGATGTCTGCAATTCCACCGTCACCAAGGCTGACTACGACATTATCGGCCATACCTGCAACATCAGCTTCGGCGCCATACGATGCATGATTGGATGCTGCAGCCAGCACTGTTGTATCGGAAATATTCACAAAGCCGCGTTCAATGCTGCATCCCGAAGCCCAGTCAACAAAGCAGGCACTGTCGTACGGAATAGCAGTAGAGCCCGCCTGCCCTGCGGCAGGCGGATACTGCGCTTTTGCGAAAAAACAACCTTGAATCAGCAATAAAAAAACAAATGCTTTCATTCCTTAATTATAAGTTCACCGTGAAGAACACTTTCATTGCTGTAAAAAAGAACATAATAAAAACCCTTGGGAGCCGCACTCAGACTATATTGTGAATTGGTTCCGGTAATGGTATAATCAACAACCTGTTTTCCATTGACATCGAAAATCCGCATGTGG
>CAYSCE010000275.1:0-4593 GCA_964429475.1 uncultured Bacteroidaceae bacterium
GGCACCAACACCATGTATGAAAACAACGCGCTTCAGGCCTTTCTCCATAAACGAATCGAGACATTGCCTGAAAAATACGAGCTGAATTTTCATGATATCGTCTTTACGCATGGTTTTATAATCGCTGCGCAGCTTTTCGATGTGTAAATCCACTTCGGCCAGTGTGTTGTCAACCATAAAGCGGTCAATCAGAAACGTCTTTTGGGGTTGTGGTTTTGGAGCTTCTTCCGTGTTTTTTCCGGTAATCAGAGGCGGATTGGTCAGATCCTGCACATACACAATGTAGCTGCGTTCATCAAAAAACGGATTGGAGGTATACATGTCTTCCTTGATGAACTTGGTTGTTTTTAGCTCCATGTCAACCATTTCCGCCGAAAAAAGCTGTTGTCCGCTGGTGTCAAAACACAATGTCTGCAGCCGCATCCGATGCCAATCCTTGAGCTCAGTATGCGAATAAACACCCAGCGAATGCGCATCGCCTTTTCCCAGCAGTCCGGTGGCCAGACTGGTAAATCCCTTGCGGGCATCGGAAACAAAAACGTGGGTAGCCACCTGCCAGCCACTGTAGTTGATAAGAAAAACCTCAACATCTCCGCTGATAAGCAACTCCTGATTTTCGGGCACAAATGCCAGATACAGCCCCTTGTCGGGCGCCACCACCGGCTGATGACTTTCGTTTTTATCCGTCGCATTTTCAGGTGCAGCCTCGATTATTGCCGGTTCGTTTTTCGATTCCGCAGTGTTTTTCTTTGCCGGCGCCGGCTGTTCAATGTTTTTGAATTCGTTTTTGCGCATAAAAGGATTGCGGCTGGAACCGGTATTTTCAATCACTACCAGGTCCGAAGCTTCAACCGGAATTTCAAAACCGTCCTCAATCATAACGGTCACAATGCCTTTGTTTACCGCAGTCACAATGCCGCTTCCGGTGGTTGAAATAAAACGGACTTTATCGCCTTTTTTAAATTCTTTCATGATGTGTTTTTTTTCCAGTTAGTCGTCAAATCATAGTATACCAATGTTTCAAACAACGGATGTACGCGCCTTCAAAAAATGCGGTCTCATTGTTTGTTTTACCATCGTTTTGAATCACAAGATAAAATGCTTTGAAACCATCGTTTCCGCAATAATTGTTTAAAATGGTAAATATCCGCTGATGAGGATTATCTGTTTTCATTTCTGTCGCGTAAAAAAGAATACAGCTGGTTGTATCCTGAACAGGCTTTGTCATTTCACGATCGAAGTACAACCGGCTTCCGTATTCATCGCACAGGCAGAAAAAGTCAGTTATATAGAAATTTTCCTGCAGCATCAGGTTGGCATTCAATAGTCCGCTTTCAATAACAGGACTCAGCACATCCTGTTCATAATACAGTAACAATGTGTTTTCGCAACCGGTAAAGTACACAACCGTCTCTGCAGGAATGCCATCAGGGTTTTGATGTCTGTAAATAGTTCCACGACTGATTGCAGCCGGATTATTATGTATACGGCAGTCTGATGTGTCCGGAGCAGGACGCTGTGCGATTGATTCCAGATGAAGCAATCCTGATAAAATCAGAAATATATAAATCAAACGACACATAGTCACTAGTTTGCACTCAATTACAAAAATAAAAAAATCCGCCATATGAGGCGGATTTTTCGGGTGAAATATGGGATTCGAACCCATGACCCTCAGAACCACAATCTGATGCTCTAACCGACTGAGCTAATTTCACCATTTTGGGAGTGCAAAGATAATACTTTTTTGAAATGTTGCTTAAAAATTTTGCAGACTTCAGGATCCCTTTAGCACGAAGTATTGCTGTCGCCTGAGCATTTGCGGAAGATCAGCGCATCGAGGCTGATTTTACCCGGGCCAAGAATAAAGGCCACCAGCGACATGACCAGCAAAGTCAGTGTGTATTCCATACCGCCATTGGCCAGTAAAAATGTATCGGGGTGCACGGTGAGAATAGCCACCGTCATGGTAATTGCCAGCGACAATGCGCTCAGTCTGGTCAAAAATCCCAATAACAGAAATATGGCTCCGAAAAATTCGGCCATGGCAGCCATATATCCCAGAAAAACCGGAATGCCCAATTGTTCATTCATAAAAGTAGCTGTATTTTCGAGCCCTGGGCCTCCAAACAAGCCAAACATTTTTTGTCCGCCATGAACAAAAAAGACAAGAAACAGAATTATCCTGGGAAGTAAAGTTGCTATACTTAAGCAAACAAAAGGTTGCAGGGAAAATAGTTTTTTCATAATTCAATGGTATTGATTCTCACAAAAATACATCGAATCTGAACATTGACAAATCAGAAATGTTTTTTATCAGGAATTTTAACAGGAATTCATTTTCAGGGTCGACACATTGAAATGTCTGTGAATACGTCTGATTAATGCATATAATGCCTCCGGGGAACTCTGTGTAATTAAGATTCAGGAGTTTTTTGCATGTTTAAATTCGTTGGCTTGGATTTCATTTTTAAAACATGTCAAAAAGAAATTCTACTTTTGAACATTCAAGTGCTCCGAAATGAATAAAAAGAAAAGGCCGTTTGTTTTTGCCACCCTCTGTCTGATATCGATGGCAGGCGGGGTCTTTGGTGTATTACTGGCGATTTTGGGAATGATTGATCTGGAGCTGCTGACATTTGCCACCTACATTCCGGGATACACATCGGTGAAAGCCATAACCCTGAATGCGCATTTTCTGTACCCGGTGGTAAAAATAATTTTGTACAGCATTTCGTTTTTCGGAGCGTTTACCATGTTCCGGCGCCTCAAATCAGGCTTTTATGTGTATGTCATTGCTCAACTGCTGTTGTTGGCTATTCCATATCTGATGTGGAATTTTTCGGCGCTGGAAGTGTTTTTTACCGACCTGCCCGACTTTGCCTTTACAATAGCCTTTATTGGTGCTTTTGCATTGTACTTGCCGGCAATGAATCAGGCTATGGTTTCGGAAGAAAGCGGAACCGAAAAATAAAAAGTGGTGCCTTCATCAGGTTTGCTTTCAAACCAGATTTTACCATTGTTTTTCTCAATAAAATCTTTGCAGAGAACCAAGCCAAGACCGCTGCCTTTTTCGCTGGCAGTGCCGGTCCGCACAAAGGTCGATCCAAGTTCAAACAAAGTTTTCGCTTTTTCCGGATCTATGCCGATGCCGGTGTCATGGACAAAATATACACACATCTGATCTTTCTGTTCATATCCGATGTCAATGCGACCGCCGGTGGGCGTAAATTTCACAGCATTGGACAACAGATTGCGAATTACCGTGTGCATCATGTTGAGATCGGCCATTACCAGTATTTCAGGCAGATTTTCTTTCAGCAACAGCTGTATGTTTTTCGATTTAAGGGCATTCTCGTGTAAATCGACATTTTCCTCCAGAATCTGCCGGGCAGCAAAGGTTGTTGGTTTTATATTCAGACGTCCGGTTTGCGAGCGCGACCACATCAGCAGGTTTTCGAGCAGGTTTCCTGTGCGGTTTACAATTTTTTCAAATTCATCAATCAGCGAGGTTCTTTCTTCCTGATCCAGCGACACGTAATCGCGTTTCATAATACGTACAAAACTGACCATGCTGGCCAGCGGATTGCGTAAATCGTGCGAAATGATCGAGAAAAACTGATCTTTGGTTCTGTTCGATTCAGTCAGCTCTGCTTCGCTCCTTTTAAGCTGTTTGTTGGTTTTAATGAGCTGTTTGTTTACCTCATCGAGTCTGCGGGAATTTTTCCGACGCTCGGACGATTGAAAAATGAGCAGCCCGATTAAAATAATAGCAAACGATAATCCAATCAGCAGATAATACCGGATAAAACGGTTGTGCTCAAGTTTCAGCTGATCGATAATGGAATTCTGCCTCAACATCTGATTTTCGCGTTCAAGCTGACTGATTTCATTACGTTTTTCAACATCCACCAGATAATTCATCTGGTCCTGGCTGAATAAGGAATCGTTAATGCTGGCTTTTTCCTGTAAGGCCAGGTAAGCCTGTCTGTAATCGCCTTTTTTCTCATAAACGGCAGCCTGAACCCCATAAGCGTCAATCAGTTCTTTTTTGGCACCCAGCGCAGTTCCTATCGATATGGCCGTATTGATATGATCCAGCGCCTTTTGAATATTGCCTACCTGAAGCTGCGTGTTTGATACATTGATATGCGATATCATAATGCTGTGACGGTCGCCCAGTCCTTCTTTCATTTTAAGCGATAGCTCATAATATTCCAGCGCTTTGCGATAGTCTTTCTTTTTTTCACACATTAAACCCATGTTCCCGTATGCAATCGAAAGCAAACGGTCATCTTTGGCTTCTTTGGCTATACTGATGGCTTTCCGCAAAAGACTTTCAGCCTCTTCGGTTCTGTTGGTTTTGTTGTACACTACCGACAGATTCATGTACACCCGCGCTATCCCTGACTTGTCTTTGGCCGAAGAGTATACTTCGAGCGCTTTCTGATAGTTTTTCAAAGCTGCGTCGTGGTCGCCCATATTGTCATATATGTTACCAAGACTGTTGTACGCCTTTCCTATTCCGGGTACATTGTTCACTTGCCGGGCCAGTAGCAACGCAGTCGAGGCTTGCTCCAGTGCCGACGGATA
>CAYSCE010000276.1:0-4588 GCA_964429475.1 uncultured Bacteroidaceae bacterium
CCATTAACCATTAACCATTAACTTCATTTCCCTATTGATTAATTCAGTAATTCAAAGTATTTTTGTATTCTGAAATTATGAACCAGTCTTTTTTAAACGGCCTCAACGATGTTCAACGCGATGCAGTTACCTGCACCGAAGGCCCTGTTATGGTGCTGGCAGGAGCTGGTTCCGGTAAAACACGCGTATTGACCTATCGCGTCGCTCACCTCATCAACAGTGGGGTACAGCCTTATAATATTTTAGCGCTCACTTTTACCAACAAAGCCGCCCGCGAAATGAAAGAGCGTATTTTTCAGCTGGTTGGCGACAGCAAGGCACACGCACTCTGGATGGGTACATTCCACTCCATTTTTGCGCGTATTCTGAAAATGGAAAGTGAAAAAATCGGCTACCCGAAAGACTTTACCATTTACGATACCGACGACACGAAAAGCGTTATCAAAGCCATTGTTCGTGAATCGCAACTCGATGATAAAGTGTATAATCCCGGTTATGTACTCAATCGGATTTCGGCTGCCAAAATGAATCTGATCAATCCGGATATGTACAAGAATGATCCGGAAATTCAGTATCAGGATAAAATGGCTAAAAAGCCGCTGATAACGCAGATTTACAAAGAATACTGGAATCGCTGCAAACGTTCCGGCGCCATGGATTTCGATGATTTGTTGTTCAACACAAATCTGTTGCTGCATCATTATCCCGAGGTGCTGAAAAAATATCAGGAGCGATTCGCCTACATTCTGGTCGATGAGTATCAGGATACCAACTATGCGCAATATCTCATTCTGAAACGCCTGGCTGCACTTCGCGAAAATATTTGTGTGGTCGGTGATGATGCGCAGAGTATCTATGGCTTTCGTGGTGCCAACATTCAGAATATTCTGAATTTCAACAAGGATTATCCTTCGGCAAAAACGTTCAAGCTGGAGCAGAATTATCGCTCGACACAGAAAATTGTTGCTGCAGCGAATTCCGTAATTGTAAATAACCGCTCTCAGTTACATAAACTGGTATGGACCGGAAACGAAGAAGGGGAGCCATTATCCATGCTGAAAGCGGTAAATGAAACCGATGAAGCTTTATTGGTTGCCAATTCCATTTTTCATTCGCGGATGACGTATCATCTGAACAACAGCGACTTTGCTGTGCTTTACCGCACCAATGCCCAGTCGCGCGCCATGGAAGATGCATTTCGGAAATTGAATATTCCATATCGTGTATTTGGCGGAATGTCGTTTTACAAACGTAAGGAAGTCAAAGATCTTGTTGCTTATTTTCGTCTGGTTGTGAATCCAAACGACAACGAAGCATTTTATCGAATTGTGAATTATCCGGCACGTGGTATTGGCAACACTACTTTACACAAGCTGTCGCTGATGGCTACCGAACAGGAAGTGCCGGTGTGGGCTGTGTTGCAGAGCATCGATATTTACGCAGCTGATTTC
Organism: uncultured Bacteroidaceae bacterium; assembly: GCA_964429475.1. Taxonomy (GTDB): domain Bacteria; phylum Bacteroidota; class Bacteroidia; order Bacteroidales; family DTU049; genus GWF2-43-63. The sequence goes on from CAYSCE010000276.1 coordinate 1,452, forward strand.
AGCTCAGGCATTATCAAGCGACTGAAAGATTTCATGAAACTGATTCGTGAATTTCAGGCACAACTGGAAACCGTTTCTGCATGGGAGCTGGCAACACGCATTGCCACCGGCAGTGGAATGATTAAAGAATTATTCGAAGACCGTTCGCCTGAAGGTGTTGCACGATATGAAAATATCGAAGCCGTTTTGAATGGTGTCCGCACATTCGAAGAAGAATATGGTGATGCAAACGAAGGACTGAAGCCAACACTCAGCGATTTTCTGCAAATGGTTTCGTTGTTGACAACCGTGGATGAAGGCGACGATAAAGAAAATGCCGATCGCGTTTCGTTGATGACGGTACATGCGGCCAAAGGTCTTGAATTCCCGTTTGTTTTTATCACCGGATTGGAAGAAAACCTGTTTCCGAGCAGCATGTCAATGGGCTCCAGTGCTGAGATTGAAGAAGAGCGCCGCTTGTTTTATGTCGCTCTTACCAGGTCAATGAAAAAGCTCACCCTGAGTTATGCCGAAACACGGTTGAAATGGGGCGAGCTCAATTTCTGCACACCAAGCCGTTTTCTGGAAGAAATTGATTCATCGTTGCTGGATATTCCGCAAAAATTTTCGCCCGGGTTGGCGCAGAAACAAAGGAATGCGTTTGAATTCCGTTCCAATGAAGACCCATCCGGTTATACACCATACTCCTCCAAAAACAAGTCGCAGTCAACGTTTAAGAAAATAGATAAATCGGATTCCACTACATTCAAAAAGAAAGAAGCGCCGCAACCGAAGTCTGCACCTGCGTTTTCGGATAGTGATGTAGCCGATGTCGATGATATTTCTGAAGGCATGACGGTTGAGCATGCACGTTTTGGTGAAGGAAAAGTCCTTCAAATCGAAGGCAGCGGTCAGAATAAAAAAGCGGTTGTTGAATTTGCGGGAAGTGGACCAAAGCAGCTGGTATTGCGCTTTGCCCGATTAAGAATAATTCCGTCCTGAGGATTTCCCTGATATTATTTCCGGGAATATTGAATAAAATTGCAGATATTTGTCACTAAATCTTTCATGATATGCAGTATAACACACAGCGTGAACATCTCGGAATAAGCGAATATGGCCGGTATATTTACAAGATGATTGACTTCATCAAAACAATGCCGGACAAAGCTACCCGCACCAAAGCAGCCAATGCTGTTGTTCATGCCATGATGACTGTGCAGACCGGGCCCCGCGATATGGCCGACTACAAACGAAAACTCTGGGATCATCTGATGGTGATGAGTAATTTTGAACTCGATGTCGACTCGCCGTACCCGCTCCCGAAGCCCGATGAGAAAATTTCTGCGGAAGTGCTTAAATACACAGTTCCCTACGAAACCAATTTCCGTTTTTACGGTCGCTATGTCGAAAAAATGGTGAACAAAGCCATCGAAATGGAAGACAATGATGATCGCAAAGAGTTGGTACGACTCATTGCCAATACCATGAAGAAACTTTATCTGACGTGGAATAAGGACCATGTAAAAGATGAACTCATTCTTGAACAATTAAGCATTTTATCGGACGGAAAACTAACTATGGAGCCAGGGACTGTGTTGCAGGATACTACGGAATTTGTGAAAAACAACAAGCCTCAGCCAAAGACATGGAGTCAGTCGAAAAATAAAAATCGCAACAAAAATAAATTCCGCAAAAAAATGTAAGTCTTATGAGCAGCTTTAAAATTACCGGAGGAAAACAGCTTTCGGGTGAAATCACCCCGCAGGGCGCAAAGAATGAGGCTCTTCAGGTTATCTGTGCCGTGTTGCTTACACGCGAAAAAGTCACTATTTCGAATGTACCCGATATCCGTGATGTGAATAAACTCATTGATGTCATGCGGTTTCTGGGCGTTGAAGTTCAGAATCCTGCACCAGGTACCTGGGAATTTAAAGCTGCTGATGTACATATTGATATTCTGAAAACCGAAGAATTCAGAAATAACGCGGGTGTACTGCGTGGATCAGCTATGATCCTGGGCCCAATGCTGTCGCGCTTTGGCGTTGGTGCCATCCCTCGTCCGGGGGGTGATAAAATCGGCCGCCGCAGAATGGATACCCACTTTATTGGTCTAGAAAAACTGGGCGCTGAATTCGAAGATGGTGATCCGACTTTTTATATCGCTCGTCGTAATGGCAGACTGAAAGGCACTTTCATGCTGCTCGACGAAGCATCTGTTACCGGTACTGCCAATATTGTAATGGCGGCTGTTCTTGCCGAAGGTACCACTACCATTTACAATGCAGCCTGTGAGCCATATCTGCAACAGCTGTGCAAAATGCTGGTTCGCATGGGTGCCCGTATCGATGGCATTGGTTCTAATCTGCTGACCATCCATGGCGTTGATGAATTGGGCGGAACCGAACATACCCTGTTGCCCGATATGATCGAAGTTGGCTCCTTTATTGGGCTTGCGGCCATGACTCAAAGCAGCATCATTATTAAAAATGCTTCGGTAAGCGATCTGGGGCTCATTCCCGATGTTTTCCGCCGAATGGGAATCTGGGTGATTCAACAGGGCGACGACCTGCATGTACCTGCACGCGAAGTGTACGAAGTGGAAACATTCCGCGATGGATCCATCATGACCATTGCAGATGCTCCGTGGCCGGGTTTTACACCGGACTTGTTGTCGGTAGTGCTGGTAGTGGCTACACAAGCCAAAGGCAGCGTGTTGATTCATCAGAAAATGTTCGAAAGCCGTTTGTTCTTTGTCGATAAACTGATTGATATGGGTGCGCAGATTATTTTGTGCGATCCGCACCGCGCCACGGTTATCGGGCTTGAACGTAAAACACAGCTGCGCGGAATTGAGATGACATCGCCCGATATCCGCGCCGGTGCTTCGTTGCTGATTGCGGCCCTGTCGGCCAAAGGCACCAGCATCATTCACAATATTGAACAAATTGACCGTGGATATCAGAATTTCGATGGTCGTCTGAGAGGTTTGGGGGCGGAGATTACACGTTTGTAACATCTCTGAAAACCTTTTGTATGAAGAATTTTTTTGTTGCTGTTTTTTGTAGTGTGCTGAGCATTATTGTTGCTGCACAAAATCAGGATAATATTGCGCTGACACCGCCCATGGGCTGGAACAGCTGGAATCTGGTTGAAGC
>CAYSCE010000277.1:0-4582 GCA_964429475.1 uncultured Bacteroidaceae bacterium
CCAGACCAATATTTTAAACGGAAATGTAATTACCTCTGAATAAATATTTTTGCGATTGGAGTTTGTCATTCAAAAAAAGTTTATATCTTTGCACTCCCGTTTCAAAATGTATTGATTAACAACTGAAATCACTTACGATGTACGCAATTGTGGATATAGCCGGACAGCAGTTTAAGGTGAGCAAAGCCGGAAAAGTGTATGTTCATCGCCTGCAGGCCGAAGAAGGCAGTCAGATTGAACTGAAAAATGTATTACTGATCGACGACGAGAAAAACGTTCAGGTTGGGAAACCCAATGTTGATGGCGCTCATGTTCTGGCCCAGGTGGTTGAACATATGAAAGGCGACAAAGTACTTGTTTTCCACAAGAAACGTCGTAAGAGTTATCAGAAAATGAATGGTCACCGTCAGTATCTGACGCGTTTGAACATTCTGTCAATCGTGAAAGACGGTGTCAGCCTGACCGGCGACAACGCTCCTTCCGTTGAAAAAAGAATTATCGAAGCTCCTGCTAAAATAAAAAAGGTACAAGCTGCTGCTGAACCTAAAGCTGAAAAAGAAGATGCTCCGGTGAAAAAAGCCGCTCCGAAAAAAGCTGCTGCCAAAAAACCCGCCGCCGAAAAGAAACCGGCTGCTGAAAAAAAGCCCGCCGCTAAAAAACCGGCCGCAAAAAAAACCAAAAAGGACGAATAATCCTTCAAACCGTTAACGCTTAAATTATTCAGATATGGCTCATAAAAAAGGTGTCGGTAGTTCATCAAACGGTCGCGAATCGCATAGCAAGCGACTTGGTGTAAAAATTTACGGCGGACAGATTGCCAATGCCGGCAACATCATCGTTCGTCAGCGCGGTACCAAACATTACCCCGGCGAAAACGTCGGTATGGGTAAAGACCACACCCTCTTTGCTCTTCAGGACGGTATTGTTGAATTCCGCAAAACCAGAGACGAAAAATCTTTCGTTTCTGTGAAACAACAGCAGAATTAATAGCTCTGTATACAAGTTACTGTGAACCACTTCCGGCTGCGGAGGTGGTTTTTTTGTACCCGTGCAGATACCGGAAAAATTGCCACGAGGGCACAAAGACACGAAATCAGAATCATTCCTCCAATACAGGAAAAATTGCCAAATTCAATTCGCGCACTCTGACAGATCAATAGAAAATAAAAAAGAACAAGAAAGTGGATTTTACTTCAAACTTCACACTTCCTTGTTCAGTGTTCAGAGTTCATCACTCCTCCTTCAGATCAAAAATCTCAAATTTTTATCCCGAGCTTGTCGAAGGGCACCGGTCGATTCCGCCGCGGCGGACTTTAATCGGTCGTTACTTCAAACTTCCCACTTCCTTGCCTGCCTGGCAGCAGACAGGTTCGCTGTTCAGCGTTCACTATTCTTTCATACTCAGATACCGCTCAGCCTCAATAGCGGCCATGCAGCCCGAACCGGCAGCAGTAATGGCCTGTCGGTAGTGCAGATCCTGAACATCGCCGGCGGCAAAAACACCCGGAATATTGGTCTGTGTGGTACCCGGGATGGTTTTGATATAACCGTTGTCGTGCAGTTCAACCTGCCCCTTAAAAATATCAGTGTTGGGGGTGTGCCCGATGGCAATGAATACGCCGTCAACAGGAATGGTGCGGTCTTCGCCGGTTTTGGTGTCGGAAACAATAATGCCGGTCACCGCTTTTGCAAAGCCTTTGGTTTCGCCAATAATTTCTTTCGGAATGGCATTCCAGACCATTTCAATATTCGGGGTCTTGAACACCTTTTGCTGCATGGCTTTCGAAGCGCGCAGCTCATCGCGGCGATGAATCAGATACACTTTGGAACAAAGGTTCGATAAATAGGCCGCTTCTTCGGTAGCGGTATCCCCTCCTCCGATGACGGCAACGGTTTTACCTTTATAGAAAAATCCGTCGCAGGTGGCACAGGCCGACACGCCATAACCGTTGTATTCCTGCTCGCTCGGCATACCAAGCCAGCGTGCCGAAGCGCCGGTAGCAATAATCACCGTTTCGGCTTCAATTTCTTTTCCGCTGTCATCGGTCAGAACATAGGGGCTTTTCGAAAAATCAACTTTTTCGATAAATCCAAAACGTATTTCGGTACCAAAGCGTTCGGCTTGTTTTTTCAGGTCTTCCATCAGCACCGGACCGGTGACACCCTGCGGATAGCCCGGAAAATTTTCCACTTCGGTGGTAATGGTCAGCTGTCCGCCAGGTTGCATGCCTTCATACAGCAGGGGTTTCAGATCGGCCCGCGAAGTATAAATGGCAGCTGTGTATCCTGCAGGGCCCGATCCGATAATCACACATTTTCTCTGTTCTCTTTCGTTCATCTTCTCTTGTTTTATTCAATAATAATGGTGTCGCAAACGCTGCTGTATCCCCCAAATACACCCAGAGCTCCTGTAACATTATGCCGGATGGTGACCGGATTGGTAAACGGATTTCCACCGCCCACCACATCTTCTTCCAGCGTACGCCAGAATTCATAATGTTCGCGGTCGATGGATGACAGTTTTACAACCACAGTGTCGCCTTTCCTGTAATATCCGAACTCGTCACTTTCGAACAATTCTTCATCCTCGTACGACGTTTCACCCCGCATGATTTCGTATTCGAAGCTGGGCAATCCATTGAAATATATATCGTCGTAAATGCTGGACATGACAGGAACAAAGTTGTAGTCGCGACTCAAACGCTTGGTAAAAATACGATAATAATTTTTTTCATTACCCGGATCGCTTAAAAATGCATGAATAAATCCGAGTGTATCGGCAGTGCCACCCTCAGGTTCCCAGAAAATATCATCAAAAGCCACCTTCGAAGGCGTTGTTGTCTGCCCTGTTATCACTTGTCCTTCAGCTTCGATGTACAAGGAATAACTGCTGTGTTCAGTACCGATAATTTTTGATCCCTTGTAATAAAAAATCGGCCATGATCCATTCTGATAAGCGCCTATATCCAGCATCGGTTGCAAGGTGTCGGATAAAACACCATCCGAAACAATCACCAGAGCATCGGTGATAAACAAAGAATCCATCAGAAAGTTGGTATCGATTGGAGCAAAATAGCTGCTGTTGCGGGTAATAATCACCATGGGATACTCGCCTGTTTCAATCCAGCCTTCAACAACGAGTTTGGCATCGGGTTGAGGCAAATCAAGATCGAGCTCTTTTTCGCAGGAAGTAAAAAGGGCAAGACCAATAATGAAATACAATACTTCTTTCATGACTTAGAATTTAAAATTCCACGTAACAGATGGGAGAATGGAGAAAATGGAAACCTGCTTGGCCGTTACCGTTGCCGATCCGGCCAATATATCGCCTTCGACATCAAAATAAATGAAATACGGGTTGCGGCGGTTGTACAAGTTGTAAATGGAAAAATTCCAGCTTTCTTCAATTCGGCGCGTTTTCTTTTTGCTTTTCGGATACCAGGTCAGACTCAGGTCGGCACGATGGTAGGCCGGCATTCTGAATCCGTTGCGAGGACCATATTCACTCACAATATTGCCACCGATGATATATCGCGAAACCGGCATGGTAGCACAGTTTCCGGTAGCATATACCCACACACCCGAAATGGTGAGTCTTTCATTCAGCTGATGCGTAATGACAATCGAAACATCGTGGCGTCGGTCGTATTTCGCCGGGAAAATTTCGCCATTGTTGATCTCGTCAAAGTGTCTGGTAGTCTTGGCCAGCGTGTAACCAATCCATCCGGTTGTACGGCCGAGTGTTTTATTGACAAAAAACTCAATGCCATACGATTCGCCGGTGCCGAAAACAAAATTATTGTCGGTGTTGTTGTTTACGTTGTCTTCAATCAGTGCGCCTTCAGCATATTCAATCTGATTTTTCATTTCCTTGTAATACACTTCAACACTGGTCTCAATCGCATTGTCTTTAAAGTTGCGGTAATACCCGAGCGAATACTGCGTGCCGAACTGTGGCTTGACAATCTCGGTGCTTGGAAACCAGATATCGGTGGGCATACTCACCGTTGTCGGCGAGGCCAGATGAATGTATTGATAATTCTGCGTAAATGACGCTTTCAGCGAACTTTTCGCATTGATTGTAAACCGGGCGCTGGCGCGGGGTTCAACATTCCAGTAGGGTTTTACAACAGTTCCTTTCGGATAGCTGATTGTGTCAATGACCAGATTGGTAACCGAATCTTTTATATACCTGTCAAACGGTCCCATATGCGCAAAAAAACTTCCGCGTAAACCTACATTGAATTTCAGTCTTTTGCCTAATGAAAATTCATCATTCATATAGGCGGCTGCTTCATGCGAATACAGTTTTACAGCTTCGCCCACTACAAGATCCACATCGCCCGACCGCGCCGAAGCATTGTTGGGTGTGAACACATGATAAATGTAATCAATGCCGAATTTCAGCAAATGGCTCGATGCCGGAATGTAGGTAAAATCAAGCCTTCCGTTATAATCGTTCACGCCCGACAACAGGCTGATATCGTACATGTCCATGGTGGTGCCGAATTCGAAGCGGTAATCGCTGAAAATAAACGAAGCATTCGAAAACAGTTTCGGGTTGTAGAGGTGATTCCAGCGT
>CAYSCE010000278.1:0-4578 GCA_964429475.1 uncultured Bacteroidaceae bacterium
CTGTGGAAATGTCTTCAGTCTTAGACTGACAGACATTTCATCCGCTGAAATCCAAAGACCTGCTAAAGGGATTTAACCTGCCCGACTGCCTGTTGTAGTTGAACTTGCAGGCGGGTCTGTGTAATCAGTGTAATCTGTGGACAAAAATTTTGTGGTGCTAAAAATTTAAATATCCGGCAGTTTTTCCACCACCCGAATACATTGCACTGCTTCGGCAACATCGTGTACCCGCAGGACTGATGCGCCTTTGAGCAATGCAATGGTATGCAATGCTGTGGTCCCTGCCAGCACCTCTTCGGGCGAGCTGTCAAGCGCTTTATAAATCATCGACTTGCGGCTGATGCCCACCAACACCGGCACTTGATGAAAAGTAAATGTATCGAGTTTTTTCAGTAACTGAAAATTTTGCTCCACTGTCTTCGAAAATCCGAATCCCGGATCTATCCATATGTCCGAAACGCCTTGCTGGCGCAGGATTTCAAGCTTTTCAACAAAATAGCTGTTGATATCTGTTGCCACATCATGATAGCTTGTGTGCGTCTGCATATCCTTTGGCCAGCCCCGCATATGCATCATAATATACGGACATTTGTTTCGGGCAATCACCGAAAACATGTCTGCATCATGTTCTCCGGCAGAAATATCGTTGATGATATCGGCACCCTCATCCAGCAAACGCTGTGCTACCGCGGCATTTGAAGTGTCGATGGAAAAAATGGCATCAGGAAATTCTTTTCGCAAAGTCGGAAACACGCTCAACAAGCGGGTTTTCTCAACTTCTACACCCGGATATTCCGAACCAAAACGGGTACTCACGGCGCCAACATCAATCATGGCCGCGCCTTCGTCAAGAAGTTGCTGTGTACGTTCAAATGCTCGCTTCACATCTTCGGTCCGGCTTTCGGAATAATACGAATCGGGTGTGATATTGATGATGCCCATTACCGCCGGGAAATTCATTTCCACCAGGCGACCGCGGATATTCATGGTATGTTTTTTCAGCACGGAATCCATAAGTTTAATATCTTCGCAAATGTAAAGCATTATCCGGGATGGAAAAAGGAAAATTTATTGTACTCGAAGGTTTGGATGGAAGCGGCAAATCGACTCAGACTCAATTGCTCACCGAAGCCGTTCAGGCCAAAGGAATCAACGTTGAATTTATTCATTTCCCCAGAACCGACGACAGCAGCCCCTTCTACGGCCCAATGCTGAAGCGGTTTCTCAAAGGCGAACTGGGTTCATTAAACGAAGTCGATCCGTGGTTTGTGGCCCTGTTGTTTGCCGGCGACCGCCGGAACGATGCAGCCCGCATTCAGTCTTTGCTCGATAAAGGTACATGGGTCATTGCCGATCGCTATGTGTTGTCGAATATTGCTTTTCAGGGAGCTAAAATTTCGTCTTCCGCCGAAAAAAAACAACTCGCCGAATGGATTCTGCATACCGAATTCGACGTATTTAATTTACCTGTTCCGGACAAAACCATTTTTGTACATATGCCGTTTTCGTTCTGTCAGCAGAATGTGCAGAACCAGCGCTCGGGCGACGATCGCGCCTATCTCGATGGCAAAGCCGACATTCACGAAGCCGATGATTCGTTTCAGAAAGAAGTGTACGCTATGTATCAATTTATGTTGGCCAATCCGGTTTTTAAATTAACTGAACTCGCGGTGCCCGACAACGGTTCAGTCCCATCGCCGGCTCAGATTCATGCCATGCTGATGTCACTTATTGATTTCAAATGATCAGGACTCTTTTTGTTTTTTTTCTTTTCGCAGGCGTCCGTTGCGGCTTCGCACAAATGGATCCAATCTGCGATTCAGCCTCATTGATCAGACACACATACTATTCGCTTTGTTATAATGAAACAACCGAACAGGCCGGCTGGGTTTCCTATTTCATTACACCGGAACGTCTGAAAAACAAGGTGGCAAGCCGCTCCGATAATTTCAGGGAAGACACAATGGTCAAAACAAAATCCGCTACGCCACAGGATTACAAAAACAGCGGATACGATCGCGGACATCTGTGTCCCGCTGGTGATATGGGTTTTGACTCGGTTGCCATGAGCGAAAGTTTTTTCATGAGTAATATGTGTCCGCAGTTTCCGGGCTTCAATCGTGGCATCTGGAATTCGCTTGAACAAAAAGTCCGCACATGGGGACTCGATTTCGACACACTCTTTATCTGCACCGGGCCTTTGTTTTACGATACCACCTATTCTTTTATCGGCGAAAATAAAGTGGCCATTCCCGATGCCTGCTATAAAGTATTGCTCGGAAAAAAAGACACGTTGTATAGTGCTGCTGCTTTTATTATTCCGAATCTGAACGGATTAAAAGACCCGCTGTCGTTTGCAACGTCCATCGACAAAGTAGAAGAACAAAGCGGAATTGATTTTTTTCCGGCATTGAACGACCGCATTGAAGCTGCTGTTGAGCAAAAGAAATCGGTTTTCTGAAAAAAAACAGCCCGGAAAAACCAGGCTGTGTAATGGAATTCAAAATGAATTTCAGATCAATAAAACATTGTATTCATCAGCGAGAAGCGACCTTTTCCACCGGTAAGAGTCATGGAACCGCTACCATTCTCCTGATACAAAGTGCAATCGAATTGCAGATAAACCGTGTGTGTACTCACGCCACCGAAAACAGTTGTATTCTTTGTGGTATCAACTGTAATAGAGCTGACCTGCGATCCTTCATCGGTTGTCCACCAGTCGCCATCGGCCGAGCGCCAGCGAAGACGCATACCTGTCATATAAGTGCTATCAGCGCCGCTTACAGGCGTATACCAGGGCAATGAGCCCTGCGACAGAAATGCATGGAATAAACTGTCTTTGTTCAAGCCGAGTGTATCCCAGAGGTTAACGAGTTCCAGGGTCATTTCCTCTTTCGAAGAAACATAATAACCCGAGTTGGACTGATAATAGCGGACACCGGAAATGTAATGGGTTGCAGTTGCATCGGTATAGGCTGTATCATAGGGCTCGGACATATATCCATTGACGCCCGGAGTCAGTGATTTGTTGTTTAAACCAATGACCGCTGAAACAAAAGGCCCTGTTGGTTCCTGAACCACAGTATCTTCTTCGGATTCACACGAAGTGAAAAACACTGCCGACATCAGGGCGAACACGGCCACAGTTAATGAAAGCGTCAATAATTTTTTCATGTTGGTACGGTTGAGTTGTTGAGGGATTTACAAATAAACGTATACGAAATTAGAATAAAAATTGTTATGTTCGCAGAAAAAATGAAAAAAATATATTTCTTGTTGGCCGTAATCGTGCTGACCGCCTGTAATCACAAGCCTGATCTGATTGAGTGGAAAGGCCAGACTCAGGGAACTTTTTTTCATATAAAATGGTACGGGCAGGAAAGTCAGGTTACCATGGAGTCAATCGACAGTCTGCTGAATGCTTTTGACATGATGGCCTCGATATATAATCAGAAATCGATGCTGAGCCGCATCAATAAAGGAGAAGACATTCAACTAAACCGCGAGTTGCAGCTTATGATTGCCAAATCGCTCGAAGTCTCCAAAAACACCAATGGATATTTTGATATCACGGTCGGACCGCTCGTGCGTGCGTGGGGCTTCGGCCGCGATAAAGGCGTAAACCCCGATTCAGCCACCATCGATTCTTTGCTTCATTTTGTCGGTTACGAAAGAATTCATATTCAAAACAACCGGCTGGTGTTCGATACGGCAGGAATCAATATCGACCTCAATGCCATTGCACAGGGATATTCCGTTGATCTGATTGCCGATTTTCTGGAATCGAAAGGTGTTCACGATTATATGGTCGAAATAGGTGGCGAAGTGCGCGTTTCAGGTAAAAAACCCGATGGAGGCAACTGGGTGGTGGGCATCGAAAAACCAGCCGATTCCCCATACGCCGAACAGGAACTCTTCCGCACCCTCGCTATCAGCGATGTGAGCATTGCTACTTCGGGCAGCAGCCGTAAATTTTATATCAAAGACGGCGTAAAATATTCGCATACCATCGATCCGCACACAGGTTATCCGGTCAGCCATTCATTGCTGAGTGTAACTGTTATCACCAAAAAATGCATGGATGCCGATGCATACGCCACCGCCTTTATGGTTATGGGCATCGAAAAAGCAAAGAAAATTCTGGCCACCCGCAAGGATATGGAAGCTTTTTTCATTTACTCCGCTTCAGATGGGACGCTGAAAACAGAGAGCACCAAAGGGTTTGAGAAGTATTTTGTTGAATGATTTCTACGTTACACGTTACAGACGTTACACGTTACAGTCGTTACGGATTTCGTCACTCATCTCTCTTCCCACATTTCCATATTTTCACATCATTTCGTTACACGTTACAGTCGTTACGGATTTCGTCACTCTTCTCTTTTCCCACATTTCCATATTTTCACATTCTCACATCATTTCGTTACACGTTACAAGCGTTACACGTTACAGGCGTGACATTACAGCAATCAGCTTTCAGTGGTCAGTGGTCAGTCCGCCGCGGCGGAGCAGGACATTGTGCATTGTGCGTCTGAAAGTGCTGACCGCAAGCGTCAGTACTGAAAGTCCCGACCGACA
>CAYSCE010000279.1:0-4509 GCA_964429475.1 uncultured Bacteroidaceae bacterium
TTTTCCGGCAAGAACATAGAAATATTTGTAGAAACAAATAAAACCGGCCATGAGTATTTTCTTCGGATCTGTTCCGACTGTTGGAATAAGAAAGGAAAAATCAAATTTCACCGTATTTATCGGTAGCATTTACTGCGTTGGTTGACAAAGAGACTAATTGTCAAGGCTTCGCCCTCCTCCGACATTTTAGCGTCAGCATGTAAGGGTAAACCAAACAGCCTGCTGACCTGGAATCGTCGGTGGAGGCGAACTTGCTTTGCACCCAACGATTCCGTGTCCGCTCCAATTCACAATTCAAAGTCGGTCGGACGACAAAATGTTGGGTGCGCTGAGTGTTGTGCGTTGAGCCTCATGCCTCTCCGCCGCGGCGGAGAGAGCGAAGCGTCTCCATGCCGCATGCCCTATGCTTAATACAGAGTGAGAATCAGTCCGCCGCGGCGGAGAGAGCGCAGCTGCGCATGCCCTATGCCTCATGCCCTATACGTTGAGCTCTGAGCGTTGTGCCGCCTGCCCTATGCCTTGTGCGTTGTGCGTTGAGCCTCACGCCTCAGCTAAAAAAATATTTTCTCCGGAATTTTGTTTATTCAGAATTATTTTCTAATTTTGCACTCCCAAAATGAAAAGGAAATGAAAAAAGGTATTCACCCAGAAAGCTACAGATTCGTTGTTTTTAAAGATACATCCAACGATTACTCTTTTATGACCCGCTCAACGGTCGCCACAAAAGACACCATCGTTTGGGAAGACGGTAAAGAATATCCCCTGGTAAAACTCGAGATTTCTCATACCTCGCACCCGTTCTTTACCGGAAAAATCAAACTGGTTGACACCGCCGGCCGCGTTGATAAATTCAAAAGCCGCTACCAGAAACATTACGACAAAAAAGCCGAAAATAAATAATTTTTCATCGGTTTTAAAATACTGTCCAAAGCCCTCAAAAAGGGCTTTTTTTATTATTTTTACGCCATGAATATCCTTCTTTTCGACAGTCATGCCCGCCAGCACCTCCTGCCACTGACTTTTACCAGGCCGGTAGCTGAACTCAGTGCCGGCATCTGTACCATTAAAGAAAAATGGTCGCGCTTTTTCCCCGACACAGTCTCGTGTCTGGCCCCCGACTACATGAAACCCGTTTTCCCACCCCATGTTGCCGACGACAATATTCTGGTGGACGGCTCCCTCATTCCGGACGAAAAACTGGCTGAAATCATCAAAAGCCTGAAAATCAACAGCGTACTGACCGACGCCGACAACAATATTCTGGCGGCCCGCCTGCCGAAAGCCGAAACGGAACACCTGCTGGCTTTTGACGAATATGTAAACCTGTCGCACCTGAAGCCCCAGTCCATCGAAACAATTAAATCGGTACGCGCCATTACCCACCCCTGGCATTTATTTACCATGGCCGCTGAACTCATTCAGGACGATTTCGATTACCTGACAAAAGGGCGCAAAAGTGCTCCGCTGAGCGAAACCAACCGCGCCGTAAATGCCGGAAATATATTTATTGAAGACGGAGCTACCGTTGAATTTTCGATTCTGAATGCGTCTTCGGGTCCCATTTACATCGGCCGCGATGCCGAAGTGATGGAAAACTGCGTCATCCGCGGACCTTTTGTGCTGAGCGAACATTCGACCCTGAAAATGGGTTCAAAAATATACGGGCCAACCGTCATCGGACCGCATTGCAAAGTGGGCGGCGAAGTCAACAATTCGGTATTTCTGGGCTTTTCGAACAAAGCACATGACGGTTTCCTCGGAAATTCGGTCATTGGCGAATGGTGCAACCTGGGCGCCGATACCAACAACAGCAACCTGAAAAACACCTACGAAGAGGTCAAGTTGTGGAGCTATGTCAAAAAAGGCTTTTCGGGTACAGGACTACAGTTTTGCGGACTGATTATGGGCGACCACACCAAATGCAGCATCAACACCATGTTCAATACCGGCACGGTGACAGGCGTTTCGTGCAATCTGTACGGCGACGGCTTCCACCGCAATTTTATTCCGTCGTTTTCGTGGGGAAGCACCGCCAAACTGACAGGCTTTCAGTTTGACAAAGCTATGTTGATAGCTGAGCGTGTAATGACCCGCAGAGATATTCAACTGACTGATTCTGTGAGAAATATGCTCAGGTATATTTTTCTGCACACCGAAGAGTGGCACAATCAGTAATCTTTTATTTGTTTTGGCATTTATATTGGCAAGGGGGTACGCTCCGCACAAAAAACGCGGATTATTGACATTTTGACAGCATGAAAAAAGATAAAAAAGATATTTTCAGAGAAATCCTTTTCAGCGACGCATTATCTTCAGACGGTGAATTCATTCCGCTCATGTCGATGGAGGACGAGAAATCCATTCAATCGGAATCCATTCCCGATGAACTGCCGATTCTGCCATTGCGCAACACAGTTTTGTTTCCCGGCGTAATCATTCCGATTACCGTTGGCCGCGAAAAATCGATTCAGCTGGTGCGCAGCGTGTATAAATCGAAACGCATCATTGGCGTGGTTGCCCAGAAGGATGCGCAGGTTGAAGATCCGGAACCGGCCGATCTGTACGATGTCGGCACAGTAGCGTACATTATAAAATTGCTGCAGATGCCCGACGACACCGTGACCATTATTATTCAGGGCCGCAGCCGTTTTCAGATCGACGATTTTGTAAAATCCGACCCTTATTATATTGCCAAAGTGCATTCCTATGGCCGTCCGCAGAAAATAACGGGCTATTCCAAGATTTTCCCGACCCTGATGTCGACGGTTAAAGAAACGGCCATGCAGATTCTGAAAGAAGGATCGGATGTACCGGCCGAAGCTCGCATTGCCATCGAGAACATTGAAAGTCCCTGGCTGCTGATGCATATGATTGCATCGAACCTGAAAATTCAGCATACTGAAAAGCAGAAACTGCTCGAAATGACCGATCTGGAGCAGCTTGCCAACGATTTGCTGCGGCATCTGACCAATGAGCTGAAAATGCTCGAAATCAAGGAGCAGATTCACGAAAAAGTAAAGACCGACATTGACAAACAGCAGCGCGACTATTTTCTGAACATGCAGCTGAAAACCATTCAGGAAGAGCTGGGTGGCGCACCGCACGAACAGGAGCTGAAAGAGCTGCAGGAAAAGGCTGCCCGGAAAAAATGGTCGGAACCGATTGCCGAAGTCTTTGACAAGGAAATGGCCAAGCTGAAACGTATGAATCCGTCAGCAGCCGAGTTTTCCATTCAGATGAATTATCTCGAATTTCTGGTGGAGCTTCCATGGAATGAATTCACCGAAGACAATATGAATCTGGATCATGCCCGCGATATTCTGAACGAAGATCATTACGGACTTGAAAAAGTGAAGGAACGCATTATTGAATATCTGGCGGTGCTGCAACTCAAAGGCGACATGAAATCGCCGATTCTGTGTCTGCTCGGACCTCCGGGTGTTGGAAAAACCTCGTTGGGAAAAAGCATTGCACGGGCGCTCGAACGCAAA
This sequence comes from uncultured Bacteroidaceae bacterium, assembly GCA_964429475.1. Lineage (GTDB taxonomy): Bacteria > Bacteroidota > Bacteroidia > Bacteroidales > DTU049 > GWF2-43-63. Next base: position 3,492 of record CAYSCE010000279.1, read on the forward strand.
TACATCCGCATGTCGCTGGGTGGGCTGCGCGACGAATCGGAGCTGCGCGGTCACCGTAAAACCTATATCGGCGCCCTCCCCGGACGAATTATTCAGAATCTGAAAAAAGTACAATCGTCGAATCCGGTTTTTGTACTCGATGAAATTGACAAGGTTTCGGGCAATACCATGCAGGGCGATCCGCAGGCAGCCTTACTCGAAGTGCTCGACCCCGAACAAAACAATACTTTTTACGACAACTATCTCGAAGTCGATTACGACTTGTCGAAAATTCTGTTTATTGCCACAGCAAACAATCTTTCCACCATACATCCTGCCCTGCGCGACCGCATGGAAATCATTGACCTGAGCGGTTACACGCAGGAAGAAAAACTAGAGATTGCCAAACGACATCTGATTCCGAAACAGCTGAACGAAAACGGAATGACAAAGTCGAAGCTGAAGTTTTCCGACAAAGTCATCAACGCCATTATATCAAACTACACACGCGAATCGGGTGTGCGCGCCCTTGAAAAGACCATTGCCAAAGTCATCCGGCATTTTGCCACCGATTTTGCCATGGGTAAGAAAATCGAGACTTTGAAATGCGAGCATCTCGAAAAAATTCTGGGTATTCCAACTTTTCAGCGCGATAAAGCACAGATGAAACCGGCTGTAGGACTTGTTACCGGGCTGGCCTGGACGGTTTTCGGCGGCGAAATTCTGTTTGTCGAAGCTACCCTGAGCAAAGGAAAAGGAATGCTTTCGATGACCGGTAATCTGGGCGATGTAATGAAGGAATCGGCAACCCTGGCTTTCGAGTATCTGAAATCGCACGCAAAAGAGCTGAAAATTGATGCCGAGAAACTGGATAATTATAATGTACATATTCACGTTCCGGAAGGCGCCACACCCAAGGACGGACCGTCGGCCGGCATCACTATTTTTACTGCACTCACCAGCATTTTGCTGAATAAACCGGTACGAAACGACATTGCCATGACGGGCGAAATCACCCTGCGCGGCAAAGTACTTCCGG
>CAYSCE010000280.1:0-4496 GCA_964429475.1 uncultured Bacteroidaceae bacterium
GGGGAAGTCGTTGTTACCACCGTCCCAGAGAACGATATCGCATCCGTCCGGATCTTTTTCAGCTTCGCGGAGAATTGCTTCATAATCAACACCAGCGTAAATAACGTTTCTTTTGGTTACTACGTGTGGTTCGTATTCTTCCATTTCTTCAATGGTGCATTTGTGTTTTTTCAGATCTTCGACAGTAGCGAAGCGCTGAACTTTCTGTGCAACGAGGTCGCCGTAAGGCATCGGGTGACGTACAGCCACAACCTTGAGACCTTTTTTCGCCAGGATTTCGATAATGCGGCGTGAGGTCTGGCTTTTTCCGCAACCGGTACGGGTTGCGCCAACAGCGATAACCGGTTTGGTTGATTTAACCATGGTTTCGGCAGGTCCGAGCAGCATGAAGTTTGCGCCACAAGCGTTAACAAGTGCACTAACATTCATTACGCGCGGATAAGGAACATCACTGTATGCGAAAACGCAATCAGTAACATTCAGTTCTTTTATAAGTTTGGGAAGGTCCTGTTCAGCATAAATAGGAATACCCTGCGGATATAATTCTCCGGCTAATTCTTTAGGATATTTACGACCATCAATGTCAGGAATCTGAGCTGCTGTAAAAGCTACAACATTGTAATCAGCATTGTTTCTGAAAAAAGTGTTGAAGTTGTGGAAATCACGTCCAGCTGCTCCAATGATAATAACATTTCTTTTCATCGTCGAACGTTTTAGGTTTGAATTTGCTGCAAAATTACACCTTTAAACAGAACTATCAAATTATTAAATAGAAATATTTTTCATCCAATTGTTAAGAAACGCTATAAGCTTGCGGGCGTGCGGCATGCGATAGCTCCGCTCTCACTCTGACCCGATAGCTATCAGGTCTCACTCTGTATTAGGCATGAGGCATGCGGCATGCGGTAGCTCAACTCTCGCTCTGATTCTCACTCTGTATTAGGCATAGGGCATGAGGCAGGCGGTGCAACGCACAGGGCGCATCCCGACGCTTGCGGTCAGCGCTTACGGCCGCTCACCGGTTGCTGCTCACCGCTCACTGCTTATAAGGGACTTGCTGACAGCTGACTGCTGAAAGCTGATGGCTGACCACTGACAACTGCCGTGTTCCGTCAATTATTGCTACTTTTGCAAACAAAAAACGAATGTTCACTCAGCTTCTGGCGCAGGCCACATCGGATATTGCATCGCAACTCTGGAATCAGCAGGTGGCGCCCGCTTCCATTCAGATTGAAAAAACACCGTCGCATTTCGAAGGAGATGTCACCATTGTGGTGTTCCCGTTTGTCAAAATGGCCCGTCTGAAACCCGAAGATACCGCACAGGCCATCGGCGCTGCTTTGTCAGAAAAAGTTTCCGGCATCGACCGCTTCAATGTGGTGAAAGGATTTCTCAATATTACTTTTACACCCTCATTCTGGCTTTCACAAATGGCGGAGGCCGCTTCTGTGGCTGAATACAGCCGCCCCGAAGGCATCGGTGCAAAAACCATTGTGCTCGAATACAGTTCGCCCAATACCAACAAACCGCTGCACCTGGGTCATATCCGCAACAATCTGCTGGGATGGTCGCTGGCCGAAGTGTACAAAGCCGCCGGCCACAAGGTCATTAAAGCCAATCTCATCAACGATCGCGGAATACATATCTGCAAGACTATGGTGGCCTACAACATGTGGGGAAAAGGTGAAACTCCTGAATCGGCCGGCATAAAAGGCGATCACCTGATCGGAAAATATTATGTACTGTTCGATAAGGCCAATAAAGAGGAAGCTGCTGAACTGGGCATCGAAAAACCTGAAGACGGCGATACACCGCTCATGCAGGATGCACGCGCCATGCTTCGCGACTGGGAAAAGGCGAACCGCATGTGATGGCTTTGTGGAATAAACTCAATAGCTGGGTGATTGACGGCTTCAATGATACCTATGCCCGACTGGGCGTCGATTTCGATAAGGTGTACCGCGAATCTGAAACCTATCTGAGCGGGAAGGATATTGTGCAGAAAGGGCTTGCTGACGGACATTTGCAGCAGGATTCCGATGGTTCGGTGTGGATTGATCTGACCGATGAAGGCCTCGACCGTAAAATATTGTTGCGCAGCGATGGCACAACCGTTTATATGACGCAGGACATTGGTACAGCTGTGGCGCGACACAACGATTTTGGTGCAGATAAAATGGTGTATGTGGTCGGCAACGAACAGATTTATCATTTCGATGTACTGAAAAAAACACTCAAAAGATTAGGCTACGACTGGGCCGACAATATTCTGCACTACAGCTACGGCATGGTGGAACTTCCGGAAGGAAAAATGAAATCGCGCGAGGGGACTGTGGTTGATGCAGATGACCTGCTGGATGAAATGAAACAAACTGCTGCCGATATTTCGAAAGAAGCCGGCAAAGCCCAGGATCTGCCTGCTGTTGAACAAGACAAGCTGCATGAAATGATTGGCCAGGGTGCATTAAAATATTTTATTCTGCGCGTCGATCCGAAAAAGAATATGTTGTTCAATCCTTCCGAAAGCATTGATTTTAACGGCAACACAGGACCTTTCATTCAATACACGCACGCCAGAATTTGCTCCGTATTGAACAAAGGTCGCGAAGCGGGAATTGCTGTTGACTTGTTGAAATGGGCTTCTGAAGCTGGCTTGAAGCAGCAGGAAAAAGAATTGTTGTATCAGTTGCTCACACTTCCGCAGATGATTGAAAAAGCTGCGACCAACGAAAGTCCGGCTGTGGTGGCCAATTACAGCTTCGAGCTGGCGCAGATGTTCAACAGCATGTATCAGGAAATTTCGATTCTGCGCGAGCCCGATGAAACATTGCGCAACAATCGATTGTTACTGGCAAAACGCACGGCTGAAACGCTGAAATTCGCGATGGGATTGCTGGGTGTTGGAATGCCGGAGAAAATGTAAAAAAAAGCCCGGAACTTTTGGTGCCGGGCTTAGAAAGCAAGTAGTTTTACTGCGTCACTACTATTTTGATATGTTGAGTTACATTGTTGCTGGTTACATGAACATAATAAACTCCAGCACCAAAATCCACCAACGAAACAGCTGACGTATATTCCTGAGGAATTATTTGTACAACTTCATTTCCGATCAAATCGCTAACTGAAATAAACTCAGGAATTTTCGATGATTTAATTACAAATTGTCCGGTATTGGGATTAGGAAATACTTCTGTATTTAAGATCTGAGCTGCATCAATTCCGACATTATTGATAATAAAGCAGGCAGAAGTATCGGTACATGCATCGGAAATAATTAACGCATACGAACCGTTGATAGTCGGGGTGAAACTCTGGTTGGTTTCACCTGAAATTGGTGAAAACCCATCATTGCAATCCACCCACTGAAAAGTGCCTGTAGAACTGTTGGCTGTTAGGGTAATGCCATTGACCGAAACAGAAGTGTCAACGCTTTCAATGGTCAGGTCTATGTCAATGATTGAGTCGCAGCCGGCATTATTTGCAATAATGTCCTGGTATAATCCGGTGGTACTGAAAATTGTTCCGGAAGGAGCTTGATAGCTGTTGCATGCCGAAGTGGTGAGAGATGAATAAGATGGACTTAGAATGGTTAGATCAAAAGTTATAATGCTGTCACACCCGGCATTATTGGGAATGGTGTCGTTGTAAATTCCGGAGGTTGTCCATGTATGCATTCCTGAAGGAGAAATCATGCTGTCGCACATGGCTATAACGGTATTTGAGCTGGTAGAGAGGTCGAACAAATCTAATATCTCAACGTCTGAAAGAGCACGGTTATAAAAGCGGAATTCGTCCATTAGCCCACCTGCAGGCAGACCTGTGTTGGTAGAATAACCGTTCACTTTGAAAGGTCCTGTACCGGTAAGTGCCGGTGTGCTTTGTACAACAGTACTTACCAGCACGCCATTGACATAGGCTTTTGACTGAGCTGAAGCTGAATCGTAGGTAAAAGTAGTCATCGACGGACCGGTTGTGGCACCACCGTTGGCATAAATGTCAGTAAGGCCTGCTCCACGAAGAACCCAATTGCCTGAGCCTGCAACACCATTTGTGAAACATCTCAGACTAGAAGTGTTTACATCCCCGAAAACGTAATACAGAGTACTTGTGCCTGTAACATTATTTGTCCAAAATGAAATTGTCCATGATTTATTGCCGAGATCAGGTGCCCATCCGGTATTGACATAATCGGTCGAGCTGCTAATGCCGCTTCCTACCAGTGCATTGCCGCATTGACCAATTGAATCCTGGGATAAAGCGCCCATGAGATAGGCGGTATCCGTTTGAGCGGTAGTTCCGCTAGCCTCATTTATTGCAATGTTGTCGGTTCGGTCAAACCGGTAATATAAAATTTCCGGTATCGATTGTGCATGCACAGTGGAGAAACTTACTGTCAATAACAGTAATACAAGATTCGTGAGTTGAAAAAGTGATTTCATAGACGAAAAAATTAATTTGCTGTAAAAGTAGTAATTATATTTATATAAGAAATAATT
>CAYSCE010000281.1:0-4478 GCA_964429475.1 uncultured Bacteroidaceae bacterium
AATACATACGCTGCCACAACAAAATTTGATATTCAGGGTAAAATTGCAAGAAATCTCATTTTCATGCTGACCCGCTATAATGCCGGTTCAAACCTGCCTCCGGTGACTTTCTATTCGCTGGATAATACCATATTCAACAACGATTCGCTCAAAAACAAATACACGTATCTGGTTTTCTTTGCAACCTGGAGTCATGCCTGTTTAGCTGAGCTGTTGGTTCTTGATAAACTATATCAGGATTGGCAGGGACGCATTCAATTTGTTGGAGTGAGTATGGACCGCGAGCCGCTGAAGCTTTTTTATTTCCTCGATGAACATTCTTTCAGCTTTCCGATTTATCATTTTGGCACCAACTGGGTCATGGCCGAATCACTCAGTCTTCAGTCATATCCACACGGAATGCTGATTGGACCGGACGGAAAATTTATCAGATATTGCACTACCCTGCCCAGCCGTGGAATCAACGATTATTTCAAGCAAATATTTACTTCGGTAAAACCCGAAGAAGAATCGCTGCCCGGACAATAACCGAACAATCAGATTGCCTTTTGCAGGACACGTTCAGCCGATTCAACCACAACACTGTTGAGTGAACGGTACACCTGCTCCGACATTTTTTTTAATTCGCCGGAACACACCCAGACCACTTCGGTAATTCCTTCTTCGGCCTGTGGAATCATATTTTCTGCACTATCTGTTTTCATCAGAAACCAATGTGTTTCTTTCAGAATCCATTCAACGCCTATGGTGTACAAATGATAGCTTGAATTCAGGCGTCCGGTGATAGAAATATGCTGCAATCCGGTCTCTTCCTCAACTTCGCGCACGGCGGCCTGTTCTTCGGTTTCATCGGCATCGATTTTTCCTTTGGGTAAATCCCATTTTCCACGACGAAAAATAAACAGAAAGCGAGACTGATCGTCTACCACAACCCCACCGGCAGCAGCAATTTTACGCATGCGCGAATAAAAATCGATGAACAGCTTTTCGGCATCGGGCGATACAAAATAAATGTCTCTGATGTCAGGCTCTTTGTCAATTCCGGCAACCAACTCCTGAATATTTGTGAAAACAGGATTCATAAACACAAGACCTGTTTTTTCAGGAACAGCATCACCATTCAGAAACCATATTGCTTTTTCTCTTAGAAAAACTTTATACATTTGTATCATGATTTACAAACAAGAAACCGCTCAGGAAACTGCCCGTTTGCTTCTGCAAATAAACGCAATAAAATTGAATCCGACAAATCCCTTCACATGGGCAAGTGGATGGAAATCGCCGATTTACTGCGATAACCGCAAAGTATTGTCGTATCCCGATGTCAGAACCCGCATTCTTCAGTTTTTTGTTGAAGCTATCCGCGAAAAGTTTCCGGATGCTGAAGTAATCAGTGGTGTTGCTACCGCCGGAATTCCCATGGGTATGCTGATCGCACAGGAACTGAACCTTCCTTTTATTTATGTGCGCTCTTCGGCAAAAGACCACGGTTTGCAAAATCAGATTGAAGGCGTACTGTCAGCCGGACAAAAAGTGGTGGTGATTGAAGATCTGGTATCAACCGGCGGATCAAGTCTGAAAGCCGTTGAAGCAGTTCGTGCATCAGAAGGCGTAGTGCTGGGTATGGCTGCCATTTTCAGTTATGCATTTCCGCATGCTGAAAAAAGTTTTGCCGATGCCAACTGCACATTATATACATTGGGCGATTACCCGAATCTGATTGATGCCGCACTGGCTCAGGGAACCATCGGACAGGAACAGGTTGAACTGCTTGGAAAATGGCGCGAAGCGCCCGATGTGTGGGGGAAATAATATGTCGGATTTCGAAAGCAAAAAAGTTCTGCTCAATGCCGACCGGCAAACCGTTTATGCATTTCTGAGCGATTTTAGAAATTTCAATCATCTGATTCCCGCACAGGCAAAAGACTGGGAGGCAACAGCCGACTGGTGCTCGTTTAAAGCCGAAGGCGCCGGTCAGGTAAAACTCCGTTATAAATCGCGCAGCCACGAGCTGATTGAAATTGAACCGGATATGAATCTCCCTGTCGCCGGAAGCATTGTGTTATCAGTGAAACTCGACGACAAACTGCCGAAAACCATGGCTACTGTTGGCGCTCAGGTTTCAATACCGCCCATGTTCTCCATGATGATCAACCGGCCATTGAAAAATATGCTGGAAATGATTGCCACTGCCCTTGAAAATTATTTCAACGGATAGTTTTCATCAACAACGAAAAATCGTATTCGAAATTCGGTGTGAACACGCCCTTTTTAAGGTTGCGTTTTATTTCTGATTGTGTCCACCAACGCAAATCGGCCACTTCATCGGTGTGATTGAATTTGTCATCTCCGTTGGACCGGTGCACAAACACAAAAACAAGCTCCTTCTCTACTTCGCTTTCCCAAATATATTTTTGGGCGAAAAGCGGCTTTGTTTTCTTTAATCCGATTTCTTCGGCTGTTTCGCGCTGAAGCGCTTTTTCGATGGGTTCGCCCCACGAAACATGTCCGCCCACAGCAGTATCCCATTTCCCAGGCTGTATTTGCTTGTCCTTCGGCCGCAGCTGCAGCAGAAAAGCACCATCATCGCGGATAACATGCAGATGAACCACCGGATGCATCTGAAATGTACCATTGTGAACTTCGCTGCGCGAAGCACGACCCAGAATTTTTCCTTCGTCATCAACCAGCGGTACAAATTCCTCGGATGTTGCAGACCGCTTCAGGCGCTGATATACAAAAATAAAAACAATCCAGACTCCTAATAAAATATACAACAAAGTGCCTCCAATAAACAGCGTTTCAGCACTACTGAGAAATACAATTGAAAACGATGTAAGCGCGGCATGAATGCCTGCAATAACCAGAAAAGCCCACAAATTCATATTCATGACTCTTTTCTGAGCATCGTTCATGTCGATATCGCCCACATAGCGCTTCGACATTAAGAGAAACAAATTTCGTTTTGAAAGAAGCGAAAACAATATAAAACCAATGAGCATCAGATCCATGAAAACAAATTTCCAGTAAATCAGCGATTCGTCCTCAAGCAGGAATGAGACGACTCCAAGAACTATGAGCAATGCCGTATCGAATAATACGAACCGATCCCATTTTTTTTGCCGGAAGCGGATATAAAACAATTGAACTATGCCAAATCCAAGCGCTACGGCAATTCCGATTTCGGGCCCTAGAAATTCATCGGCAATAAAATAAACAATAAGCGGCAACAGCCCGGGAAGCAGCTTTGAAAATATCGGATTCATCTGAATTTGTTGAAATAACAAAGTGTAAAATTACATATTTGCATATATAATTGACTATTTTTGATTTTTCTACGTTCGGAAAGTCATAACAATATGAAAGACGGCAAAACGATCGGTCTTGCTTTAAGTGGCGGTGCAGCCAAAGGTTTTGCGCATCTGGGTGTGTTGCAGGCAATGGATGAGCTTGGTTATTCACCGGATTATTTGTCGGGCACCAGTGCCGGAGCCATTGCGGCAGCCTTTTACGCCGATGGATATACGCCCAAAGAAATACTCCAGATACTTTGTTCCTATAAGCTTATGAATTTTATCAGGCCGGGTTGGATAAAAACCGGGCTCATGAGGACTTCGGGTTTCTACCGCATTCTGACTACACATTTGCATACCGAAAGAATTGAGGATCTGAAAATGCCTACTTGGATTTGCATGACCAACCTGAATACCGGAAAAGCTGAATACCACAACAATGGCAGTCTGGCGCGGAAAATACTGGCTTCGTGTTCCATCCCGGTCATGTTTAAACCTGTGACTATCAATAACCAACTTATGGTAGATGGAGGGGTTTGCGATAATCTTCCTGTTGCTCCACTTATTGGCAAAGCCGAAATAATAATAGCTGTAAATGTAAATCCAATTCTGTATCAGGAAATTAAACCAGGACTCAGAAGCATTGCTGAAAGAGTGTTTCAGCTTTCGGTAAACAATCATTTGAACAACCGGAATTTTTTGCCCGATTTGCTGATTGAACCTGAAAAAATAAACGGATCGGGCTATTTCAGTCTGGGAAGTGCCCCTGAATATTTCAATATAGGATATGAAAGTGCGTTAAATAGTTTGAAATATTTTCTACAAAAATAATATTTTCATTTTCTAATAAAAAATATACCTCCATAAATAACTGAAAAACAATATATTGGTAAAATATTAAAATGGTTATTAAATACATGAAATATTTTTACTAATTTTACAAAACAATTAAAAAAAAACAATCTATGAAACAATTATGTACCCGACTTTTAATCGGGATGATGATGGTTACCGGCAGTTCACTCACACTGGTAGCACAGAAAACGGATTACAGTGATTTTGCGGGGGCAAAACAACTGGCACCAAAACATATTCAGACAGCTCAAACAAGAGCAACCTTTCTGAGTGAAAACTTCAACAGCGCAATTCCGGGAACCTGGACCATTACCAACAATGGAACAACAA
>CAYSCE010000282.1:0-4472 GCA_964429475.1 uncultured Bacteroidaceae bacterium
AAGGCTGAATATATCTTTATAAATCCAATACATTCCTTAAAAAAACCAATCAGTAAATCATATTTTTATGTATGTTTGATATCATAGAATTGCCGATATTTGCATCAATGAGGCTGATTTTATTTTTTACCATAGCAATAGCTGTATTTTCAGCATCGGCAGCAAATAATTCATCCAATCTGGATTCGTTGCTTGCACAGGGAAAACGGATGCAAAATCAGAATCCCGAATCTGCATTCAGGTTGTATATACAAGCTGCACAGTTAGCTGCAAAAACGGGCAATCTTCCGGCAAAAGCCGACGCGCTGAAGGGTTGTGGTGTGTGTTGTTATTTTCTTCAGAAATATGATTCTTCTTTGTCATTTTACAAGCAAGCTCTTGAAATCAGAACCAATCGGTTTTTTGCTGCTGTTGATTCAGCCAATCAGGCTTCAATAGCTGTATTGTATCACAATATAGCATTGGTTTATTCAGCCACCGGCCGAAACAACCAGGCGGTCGGTTTTCTTTTGAAAAGCGAAAAGATTCGTAAGTGTCTGGGCGACAAAGCCGGGCTGGCTCAATTTACTTACAACAGTCTTGGAATGATGAGCTTTCAGGAAGGCAACTATGTTGAAGCAATAAGATACTTCTACAAAATTCTTGATATTTATACAACGCTGGGAGACAAACAAGGAATAGCAGATACACAGGACCAGATAGGTGCAGTGTATTATGATCAGGCAGATTACTCTCAGGCCAGAAATTATTACCTTAAATCGTTGCGGATACGTGAGCAGATGCGTGATACTCTTTCAATTTCGGCATCTCTCAATAATATTGGTCTTACCTATTATGCCGAAGAAAATCCGGCGCAGGCGATGAATTACTTCCGGAAGGCTATTGTCTATAAAGAACAATATGAAGATATTTCAGGCCTGGCATCTGCTCACAATAATCTGAGTATTATATTTCTTGAGTCTGGAAAACCTGACTCGGCCCTGCATCATAGTTTGCTGGCATTTCAATATGCCAGAACAGCCGGGGATCTGTATAAAGAAGCTTTGGTTCTGATAAATTCAGGAGCTGCCCGTCGTGAAATGAAACAATATGATTTTGCCCGCAGCGATCTTTTGCGCGCAATGCAAATTGCAGGCGACTTTGGCTTTCTGGGTCTCAGACACGATGCAGCCTCTCAGCTTGCTGAGCTTTATGCCAAAACCGGTAATTACGCAGAAGCGTTTCGGATGCGTACGCTTGAGCTGGAGCTTTCCGACAGTCTGTTCAACGCCGAAAGTATGCGAAAGATTGCCGTTGCTGAGACACAATACAAGTATGAAGCAAAGATTTCAAACGATTCGCTGCGCAACGCACAGGTGCTGGCTCAAAAAAATATTGAAAACACTGAATACCGCAAGAGACAGAAACTGATCATTGCCATTGCTTTTGCTGCACTGATATTTTCTGCATTGATCGTGTGGTTGTTTTTCCGGAGTTACCGCCTGCGGCAGAAAAACCGCGAAGATCAGCTGAAAAGGGAAGCGGCCGAACTTGAAAATACACTGCTTCGCTCGCAGATGAATCCGCATTTTATTTTCAATTCAATGAATTCAATTCAGGGTTTTATTTCTGAAAACAACACACTTTCGGCAGGAAGATATCTGTCAAAATTTGCGACCCTTATACGCTTTATTCTGGAAAATTCGGCTAGGAAACTCATACCACTCGAAGACGAACTGGCGGCCCTGAAAATTTATCTTGAGCTGGAACAGGCACGGTTTAAAAACAGATTCAGCTGGAATATTTTACTTGACCAGAATATTGAAGAAGATCCGGCAATAATTCCTCCGTTGTTACTGCAGCCATTTGTCGAAAATGCCATTCTTCACGGAATTTTGCATCGTGATGAACAGGGAAAAATAGATATCCGCATTTCAGGAGATTTTGAAACAGGAGAGCTGATCTGCGAAATCAGCGACAATGGTGTTGGCCGAGCCAGAGCTGCAGAATTAAAGAAAAACATTCCGGGTAAAAACAAATCTATGGGCATCGGAATAACGCGCCAGCGACTTGAACAACTGTGCGGCAAACCGGGAGACGAGTGTATGAAAATAAGCGACCTTACCGATGCTGATGGAAAGACAAGCGGCACCAGAGTCATTCTAACACTTCCGTATATCACGGATTGATTTTATATTTGAACTATGGCTGAAAACAATCTGAAAGTAATAATTATTGATGACGAGGACTCCGGGCGTTCCGCACTCCGGAATTTTATTGCTGAAACATGCAGGGATGTAACCGTGGTTGCAGAAGCCGATGGAGTTGCCTCGGGTATTGGGCAAATCATTCTTCAGAAACCCGATCTGGTTTTCCTCGATGTGCGTATGCAGGATGGTACCGGTTTCGACCTGCTTGAAAAAATTCCGGAACGCGATTTTCAGGTTGTGTTTGTAACATCTTTTGATCATTATGCCGTTCAGGCATTTCGCTTCAGTGCGGTTGATTATCTTTTGAAACCTGTCGATCCCGACCTGCTTTCCGACGCCATCGAAAAAGCACGGATTGCACAAAACCGATCTGATATTTCAAGCAAGCTTGACGTACTTGTTTCCAACATAGGAAAACTGGAAAAGCTTGCTATTCCATCGGTTGAAGGAATCCGTTTTGTCCGCATCGATGAAATTGTCCGCTGTGAATCGGATGATAATTACACAACTGTTTTTATGCGGAATGGTGAAAAAATTGTGGTTTCAAAAACGCTCAAGGATTACGAACGGCTGCTTGGTGATATGCATTTCTGCCGTGTACACAAGCAACATTTAGTCAATCTGAAATATGTTGAAAAATATGTTCCCGGAGATGGCGGATATCTGATCCTCGAAGATGGTTCTCATGTGGATGTATCGCGCCGGAAGAAAGACCAGTTGCTGGATTTGCTCATGAAATAATCCATATTTAAAAGCTGTGCCGTTTTCTCAGCGGTACCGGATTTCACTCGGCCATTTCCGCCACTCACTCATTACTCCTTTATCAAAACAGGCCACCACCATAGCTTTGTGACATAAAATCGCAAAGCCATGAAAACAAATTTTTCATTTTTATTTTTAGTATTGCTGGCCATTCTTGTCAGGGCACAGGCGCCTCAGTCATTCCGTTATCAGGCAGTCCTCCGCGACGCCGGCGGACAACCGGTAAGCCAGCAAAACGTGATTCTTGAGGTCAGTTTCAGCAATCCTTCAGGTGTTTTTTATATTGAAGAACATTCAACGGTCACCAGCAATACCGGTATGGTTGCGCTGTCGCTTGGCTCTGGTTCTCAGGTTCAGGGAGATTTTGCCATGGGAGACTGGAAAAACGGAAACATCAGTATTCACATTGAAATGAGTACGGACGGCGGCAACACATTCACTGCTATGGGCGATCAGGTTCTTGAAAGTGTTCCTTATGCACTGTACGCCGATGAAGCCGGATACTACGAAGAAACAGATCCGATGTATTCTGCATCACCCGCATCGGGAATTACTTCGAACGACATGATTCACTGGAGTGATGCATACAGCTGGGGTGACCACAGTACCGCCGGATATCTAACATCATACAATGAAACCGATCCGTTTTATACCGGTTCAGTAGCATCCACGATACTTCAGAGCGACATGGACCACTGGAATGATGCATACGGTTGGGGCAACCACAATGCGGTCGGCTACCTGACTTCGTATTCAGAAACAGATCCCAGTTGGTCAGGTTCTGATACTGACACAGCCGGCATCTGGCGTAACGGGAATGTTGGTATCGGCACAACTGCACCTGCAGCAATGCTTCATACAGTGGGAACTGGTTCCGGCGAAGGCAATGTTGTTTTTGAGGGAAGTTTTAAATCAACAGGCGCAGGACAGGCTCCTGTATCCGGTGCAGGAACACGATTCATGTGGTATCCTGACAAGGCAGCCATCAGAGCCGGTGGAGTTTCATCAACCCAATGGGACAGTGATAGCATAGGAAATTACAGCTGTTCATTCGGAAACTCTTCAAAAAGCACCGGAGAAAACTCATTTTCTGCCGGGTTCAGCAACCGCGCAACAGGCATAGCTTCAAGTGCGATGGGTTTTTACGCCTTTGCCACCGGCAATTTTTCAACATCCGCCGGCCTTTACACAGTAGCAAGCGGTATAAGCAGTGTTTCTCTCGGAGAAAGAAACGAAGCCTCGGGTGATTATTCTGCAGCATTTGGATTGCATAGTACCGCATCAGGTGATTATAGTTTTGTGGCTGGCTCGGGCAATACTGCTTCGGGCAGCAAAGCCACAAGTCTTGGGAGCAGTAATCTTGCTTCAGGAAATTATTCTTTTGCCTGCGGATCAGGAAATACCGTAATCGGTGTTATGGCGTCCGCATTCGGAAATGCAAGCTATGCAAGTGGCCTTTGTTCATTCAGTTCAGGTATTCTCAATAATGCCTCTGGAGATTATTCCTCGTGTTTTGGCAGC
>CAYSCE010000283.1:0-4409 GCA_964429475.1 uncultured Bacteroidaceae bacterium
ACCGTATGCCGCATGCCTCAAGCCCTATGCTTATTCCCTGTACGTATCCTTCCGCTCCATTTCGCGGCGGTTGTCTTTTTCTTTCAGTGTTTCGCGCTTATCGTACATTTTCTTTCCTTTAGCCAGAGCAATTTCAATTTTTGCATAGCCTTCGGGCGAAATGAAAAGCAGCAGCGGAACAATTGTCAGTCCTGTCTCGCGGATTTTGTTGTGCAGCTTTTTGATTTCCTTTCGGTTCAGCAGCAGCTTGCGGTCACGCTTTGGGTCATGATTATTATAGGTGCCGTACGCATATTCCGAAATGTTCATGTTGCGGATGAAAGCTTCGCCTTCATTAATAATGCAATACGCCTCAGCAATGGAAGCTTTACCGGCGCGGAGACTTTTAATTTCGGTTCCCTGCAATACAAGACCAGCCGTATATTTTTCGAGAATATTGTACTCGAAATACGCTTTTTTATTCTTGATCTGTATGGTGTTCTGTGCGGCCATGATTGTTTGGGAGTGCAAAGATAACAAATAGCAGTGAGTAGTGACCGGTGACCAGTGAACTTGGCTGAATTCGCAAAAGAGCTTGTTCTTCAGTTTTTAAATGCTCAGCTTCCTTCATCCGCCGCTGCGGCAGACTGCATGCTGACAACTGACGACCATTAACCATTAACCGTTAACCATTAACCGCTCCCTGCTCACCGCTCTCTCCGGGCTCTTCATTGCAGTCCTCGTCATCAGGGTCTTCGTCTTCAAAATATTTCTTTTGCGGATAGAGGGTCCGGATGTCTTTGCGGTAAAAAAGTGCCAGAATAAAACCCAGGGCAAAGCCGCTCAGGTGGCCTTCCCACGAGATTTCGGGCAGGGTGGGAAAGATGCCCCAGAAAATGCTGCCATACATAAAAACCACAAACAGCGACAAGGCTATCAGCCGCGTGTGATTGACAAATATGCCTGCGAAAAATATAAAGGCGGCCATCGAGTACACCATCCCGCTGGCGCCAATGTGCCAGGCTTCGCGCGCAAAGGTCCAGCTCCACATGCCCGGAACCAGGTAGCTCAGCACAATAATCAGCCACGACATCGGGTGGAAATTGTTGAATAAAATCAGAAACAGAATAAACATAGCCGATACGTTGCCGGCGAGGTGATCCCAGTCGGCATGCACCAGGGGCGCTGTCAGAATACCCCGGAGTCCTTCGGCTTTGAGCGGATACACGCCGGTTAGAAAAGGCAACTGTTCGCGGAATATAAACGCGACCACCACCGGCAGAACCAGAAAAAATGCCAGTAGAAGCGAAAAACGGAACCATACTTTGTCGGTGATGATGGGCGAATTCATTTATTTATCAATTGAAGTCACAAAATAATATAATTTTGTAAAGCAAAGTCCGTTTTAAAAGAAAAAAACATGAAATTCCGTCTTACTCTACTGCTGCTGATGCTTTCGATGATGGCTCTGGCTCAGCATGACCCCAATAAAGCCGAAAATAAGTTCAACCGTGCTCTTACCCTGATGCGCATGAATTATGTCGATTCGGTTGATGAAGCCAAAATGACCGATATTGCCATCCGCAACATGCTCGAAGAGCTTGATCCGCACAGCGTATATATGACTGCCAAGGAAATTCAGCAAGCCAATGAGCCGCTGGAAGGCAATTTCGAAGGCGTCGGTATTCAGTTTCAGATTATCCGCGACACCATCAATGTGGTGGATGTTATTGCAGGTGGCCCCAGCGAGATGGTGGGCGTGCGTGCCGGCGATAAAATTGTAAAAATCGACACTACGCGTGCGTATGGAAAAGACATCAGCAATGACTTTGTGCTGAAACATTTACGTGGATCGAAAGGTACGGCAGTGAGTATTCGCGTAGTGAGACCTGGTGAAAAAGATATGCTGGATTTCAGGATTATCCGCGACAAAATTCCTATTTACAGTATTGATGCGGCTTATATGGTCACTCCTGACATCGGCTACATAAAACTGAATCGCTTTTCGGCCACAACCATGGATGAATTTAAAACAGCCATGCAGAAGCTGAATGAAGCAAAATTCAAGTCACTGATTCTGGATTTACGCGACAATGGTGGCGGATATCTGCAGACTTCGTTCGATCTGGCCGATCAGTTTTTATCGAAGAACAAGCTGGTTGTGTATACCGAGGGTAAAAACGATCCGCGAAAAGATTATACCGCTACCGGTAAGGGTGCTTTTGAAAAAGGAAAATTAATTGTACTTATTGACGAAGGCAGTGCATCGGCCAGCGAAATTGTCAGTGGCGCTTTGCAGGACTGGGACCGCGCTTTAATCATCGGTCGCCGTTCATTCGGAAAAGGATTTGTACAAAGACCATTTAATCTGACCGACGGTTCAGTTATCAGGTTGACAGTTGCGCGCTATTATACACCCAGCGGTCGCTGTATTCAGAAGCCATATAGTGATGGACATGACAGTTATTATAAGGATTTGTCGAACCGAATGGCGCATGGCGAGCTGGTTCATCCCGACTCGATCAAATTCCCCGATTCGCTCCGCTACAAAACCAACGAAGGTCGCATTGTGTATGGTGGCGGCGGAGTAATGCCCGATATTTTTGTTCCGCTCGACACCACCAAATACAGCGATTATTATGTGGCGCTGGTTCGTAAAAATCTGTACAGCACTTTTGTACTCGATTATCTGAATGTGCACCGCAACGAGATGATGACAAAATATCCAACGGTTGAAGAGTTCAAAAAGAAGTATGCGCTGACCGATGATTTTATGAAGGAATTCTTTGCCGTTGCCGAAAAACAGGTACCATTCGATCAGGCGGGCTACGATCAGAGCAGGATTATTATTCACACCATTCTGCGTGCTTTCATGGCCCGGAGTCTCTATGGTCCAGAGTCCTATTATTACATCATCGGTGAAATTGATGAAGAGCTGAATAAAGCCATCGAATGCATCGAAACACCCGGAACATTAGAGAAATATAAAATTCGCTATTAATTGTTGAATCATTTTGCAAAAGCAGACAATTAAACCAATAATTTTCTACTTTTGCATGATAAATTAAATTGTGTTATGGCAAATCTCGAAACCACTTACTTAGGTCTTAAACTTCGTAATCCTATTATTGCCGGAAGTTCAGGACTCAGCCTGAAAAAGGAAAACCTCCTTGAAATGGAAAAGCAGGGAGTTGGCGCCATTGTACTTAAATCGTTGTTCGAAGAGCAGATTCGCTTTGAATATGCCAAACAAATGGTCGATGCCAACAACATCGGTTATCCCGAAGCCGATGATTATATCCGGCAATATACCGAACACAACGAAATGGAAAAATATCTGAACCTGATTTCAGAAGCCAAAAAAACCGTATCTGTTCCTGTTATTGCCAGCATCAATTGTTATTCAGCTTCGGACTGGGTAAAATTCACCGAAAAAATTGAAAAAGCCGGCGCAGATGCACTGGAGCTCAATATTTTTCTGCTTCCTTCCGATGAGAAAGTAAAAGCAGAATCAATCGAGGATCAATACAATATCATCATAGATAAAGTGCTCGAAAACACCAAAATTCCGGTGGCGGTAAAACTGGGTTACTATTTTACCGATCTGGCTCATTTTGTTGTCAAGCTTTCGTGGAAAAAAATCGGCGGACTGGTGTTATTCAACCGTCCCTATTCACCCGATATCAATATCAAACAACAATCGATTATTCATACCGGCGTTTTCAGCCGCCCCGAAGATATTTCACTTCCGCTGCGCTGGATTGCCCTGCTGTCCGATAAAGTGCAGGCCGATATCTGCGCCTCAACCGGTGTTCATAACGGCGAAGGTGTGGTAAAACAAATTCTGGTTGGCGCCAAAGCGGTTCAGGTTGCTTCGGTTCTGTATCAGAAAGGTATTGCCGAAATCGGCAAAATGACCACATTCCTGAACGACTGGATGGATGCCCACGGCTATAAAACCATCGAAGATTTCCGTGGAAAAATGTCGTATAAAATGCACGAAAGCCCCGCCGGTTTCGAGCGCGTGCAGTTTATGAAATACTATTCGGGAATTGAATAAGACCTGATAGACATTTCGAATATATTTTTTAAAAGACCCGGACATTGCGCCGGGTTTTTTGTGGAATCAATATTCCGGTAAGCTGCGGTATAAATTTCAATTAATACCTGAAAATAATTGATATATAATCGCGTCGTTTGGTAAATCGCAAGAAGATGATTAAATCCGGATGATTTTCAATTATTTTGTAGCGAAAATCTGTTATTTACCGAAAGACTTAGCATTTAATTATTGGTTGAAATCGAATATGTCGATAAACAATTGAATATAATGTGGAAAAAATTCATTAATACATGCAAAAAATTAAAAAACTTTGACAAATAAAAATAATCGTCAAAAATACCGATGAAACTAAGAAAAACGTTTGTAA
>CAYSCE010000284.1:0-4361 GCA_964429475.1 uncultured Bacteroidaceae bacterium
TTGTAAACTCAACAAATATTCCTTTGCCAAAGCGATTTTTTTCAGTGACATTTTTTGAATATTCAAAATCAGTTACAATGCTGTCCCGTACGCTATATTTTATCACATCATAATCTCTGTTCAGTGTAAAATAATTGAGTGAAACAAAAGGCCCAATGATCAACGAAGAGGTCTTGCTATTTATCAATTTCCATCCATACATAAGTTTTATTGATGACTTAGCGCAATCAGACTTTATTGTATTGAAGTAATAATAATCCGGCGAACTGCTTCCGGAAAAATTCTCTGAATAATTCAGGTTGAAGTCTGCCTTTTTGGCCAAATAGCTGTATCCCAAAGAAACACGACTTTTCGAAAACAAATCGTATGAAATTCCTGCCTCAATACCAGGAGCATAGGAATATTCATGTACTTTGGATGACGAGAACACTCCGCAAAGCTCAAGTGATTGACCGTTGATAATCAGCGGCAGGAAATAAAGCAATAATATTGTGTGTCTTTTCATAAGGGAAGCTTTTAAAAAGTTGTTTTGAAAAATGATGGTTTTTTTACTTGAATACAATGAGATGAAAAGCAAATATATCCAATTAATTTTATCACATTAAGTGAAATGAAGTAAAAAATAGTGTTAAGCGCATATATCTGAGGTCAGGAAACAATCCCAAATTATTAAAATTAAATCATTTAAGTCAAAGATTCTTTACATCATTCAAATTGTCAATTGTATGAATTATCGTTTGTTAACAGTTTGAACCTTTCTTAAAGCCATTTTTTTGTGACTTTGGGCAGACACAACGATCTGTCTCTGTCACATTGAGCCATGCTTTCAGCGTTATATCAGCTATGTTCATTTTTTATATTCAGATTGAAGATTTTGGAAGTTCCCAAAATTCAAAAACATCAATGTTTGTCGTGGGTCAATCGCTAACGTTAATGTATTGACACTGTGCATGAAGAATTCTAAATCCATCAACTGCAATAAATTCACTATTTTTGCAAAAAAGAGATATTTCATGACGGGAAAAACCTATTGTGTGATTATGGCCGGCGGGCTGGGTACCAGATTTTGGCCCATGAGCCGTACACTGAAGCCCAAGCAGTTTATTGATGTGCTTGGAATGGGAAAAACTTTGATTCAGCTTACTTTCGACCGCTTGTTGAATGTCTGTCCTGCTGAAAATATATTGGTTGTCACCAACGAAAATTATATGTCGCTGGTAAAAGAACAGCTTCCGAAAATTCCCGCCGATAATATTTTATCTGAGCCTTCGCGCCGGAATACAGCACCGTGCATTGCCTATGCAGCGCATAAAATCAAATCGCATGACCCCGAAGCCATGATGATTGTATGTCCGTCGGATCATATTATTTTTGATGAAGCATCATTTGTCGATCATTTGAAAGCGGCCACTGAAGCAGCTTCGGCCAATGACTGGCTGATGACACTGGGTATATTGCCAACACGTCCCGACACCGGATACGGCTATATTCAATATCACGATAATGAAAAACCAGCTGCCGATTCGCGCATCAAAAAAGTAAAGACCTTTACCGAAAAGCCGCAACTCGAGCTGGCCAAAGAGTTTGTAAAAAGCGGTGATTTTTTGTGGAACAGCGGCATTTTTGTGTGGTCGGTAAAAGCCATTACCGAAGCGCTTGAAAAACATGTTCCTGAAATGAACGGTTTGTTTGCCAAAGGCGAAAAGAAGTACAGCACTGTTGATGAAGCTGATTTTATTTTCAACACCTACATGCTGTGTAAAAATATTTCCATCGACTATGCGGTGATGGAAAAAGCGAGAAATGTATATGTGGTATTATCCGATTTCGACTGGAGCGATCTTGGCACCTGGGGCTCGCTGTACGAAAACCGTCAACGCGACCGCAACGGAAATGCCATTGTTGGAAAAAATGTGATGATGTACGATTCACGCAATTGCCTGGTGTATATGCCACAGGATAAAATGGTGCTGTTGCAGGGACTCAACGATTATATTATAGTTGAATCCGACAAAATTCTGATGGTGGTTCGCCGCGAGGATGAGCAGAATATCCGTCAGTATGTCAACGATGTGATGATTGAAAAAGGCGAACAATTTACTTAATCCTTTTACATCGTGTCGGTATATCATCAGATTCTGGGTGTTCCGGAAAGCGCTTCCATTCAGGAAATCAAGAAGGCGTACCGCGCACTTGCACTGAAATTTCATCCCGATAAAAATGCTGCACCGGATGCTGCCGATCAGTTTATCCGCGTTACCGAAGCGTATGAAATTCTGATTGGTGAGCGCAGCAGACCCGCTTCGCGAACAAGTGGTCCTGTTTATTCGGCCGAAGATCTGGCGCGCGCTGCACGCGAAAAAGCCAGGCAGTATGCGCGCATGAAATACGAGGAATTCAAAAGGAAAAACGATGCTTTTGATATGCCCATGCATAGTATTTTGTGGCCGAAATGGGTGAACTATATTATTCTTGCTTTTTGTCTGGTCATGATGGCCGATCAATGGCTGCCAACCCGCGATGTGCAGGAACCGGTCGGGCGCGATAAAAACGGAAAATTTTCGCCCGACCTGTTCGATTTGTCAATGATGCCCGAGCTGGTTGGAAAAACAATGACTGATAGCGTTATAACAGTACATTACACCCCGGTTTTCGGCTTTGTCGATTCCTGCGAAATAATGGGAAAGCGCTATGAGTCGAGAGACGATACAAATCATATTATTGTGGTTGTGTATATTATTTTTGTTCTGACGCTGATTATTTTATTTGGTAAAACCAAAAAGCTTGAAAACAAATTACTTTTCAAAGCTTTTACAGCGATGTTGCTGTTTATTTATCTGTTGATTTTTTTCTCGCATTTCTTTTAAAATTGCAAGTGATACAAAGATGAATTATTTGTTTGTCCACGGGTCCTTATTGCAAGGCTCCTGGTTATCCACCGCAGATCCTGATCTTCATCAGGATGTCACGGTGGATGAGATGCCACGCATGGTAGGAGGCTGTCTCAATAACGGTTTTGTTACGACATTCCACCGTCCGCCATACTTTGTCAGGCTCAGCACTGGGCTGGCGGACATGGAATCGTCGTAACAATTGCAAAAACAACGGTTCCATGTCCTTTAGCTTCTGCGTCGCATCGGACGATGGAATGTTGTTTTTGGCTGAATTTATTTTTGAGACAGCCCCGAATGCGTGGCGGACAGAAATGCTTTGTTTTATAATTCATTTTGGTATAAGTTTTCCGGAAATGGAGTTTTGACACTTCATATTTAATCTGTTGCAGGTCAGTCAGAATACAATATTCCTTACCTTTGCAGCGTCAAAATAATGTCAGAGAAAATTGAATACTTACAACGCTGTTGAATCATCGCTAGGCTTTTCGGAGATCAGAAAAAAGCTGCAATCTGTTTGTTTTACACCAACCGGACTGGAGCGGGCTGCCGGTGATTTTTTTACTTACAATACCGATGAAATTCAGCGGTCACTATTGCTGACGGCTGAGATGAAATATATTCTTGAATACCTGGGAGGTGTTCCTGCACTGGGTTTCGAGGATTTCCGCGAAGAACTCAACCGCCTGAGAACACCAGGCACTGCAGTGGAAATTCCGACGCTGCAAGCCATTGCTTTTATTCTTGAAAAATGCGCCGACCTCAAACAATTGTTTCGCCAGCAGGAAGAAAAAACACCTTTACTGAAAGCGCGAATTGAAAATCATCCCTTTGATTTTTCGCTGGCGGTGCGCATCAACGAAATTCTGGATGAAAATGGAGACATCCGCAGCTCAGCTTCGGAGCGGCTTTCCGAAATCCGAAAGTCGATTACCGGACAACGCAAAAAGATTGAGCGCAACATCCATGCGATGCTCAAAAGTCTGAAGGAAAAAGGAGTTGTTGAAGAAGAAGTGAATCTGAGCATTCGCGGAGGACGTTTGGTAATTCCGGTACATGCATCGAAAAAGCGCATGGTGAAAGGCGTTGTGCTGGACGAGTCGGCAACCGGACAAACAGTTTTTGTTGAACCGATTGAAATTTTTGAACTCAATAACGAAGTTCAGGATCTTGAATTTGAAGAGAAGCGTGAAATACACCGCATTCTGACAACGCTTGCAGATCGCATCAGACCTATAATTCCCGAATTGTTTTCGCATATTGAATTTCTGGGCGAGATGGATTTTATTCGCGGCAAAGCTCAACTGGCTGTTGAACAAAACGCGGTTGTTCCTGTAATTCCGCAGCAGGCCTCAGTTGTGATTATGCAGGGACGACATCCCGTGCTTGAAGAATCGTTGCGCAAACAAGGAAAGAAAATTGTTCCGCTGGATATTGAATTGCTTCCTGCTCAACGATTGATGATTATCA
>CAYSCE010000285.1:0-4352 GCA_964429475.1 uncultured Bacteroidaceae bacterium
CCGAAACTGCGATCACGTTTGAATGAAGCATGTGCAGATAAGGTTTTACCACAATGCCACCAACGTTTTCCGAGAATGTTGTGTTCATGAAATCGTTAAAGTAATATTGCACTTTTACAGTCACCGATTTTGATACTGTCATACCCACAAAAGCCGATGGCTGCAACATCACAACACGGTCGCTGAACCATTCACGGATGATGTGATCCTTTTTATCGTTATAAAAAACCTTCTCTTTATAATGCAAAGGCAGTCCGATAGCGCCACCAACAAAAAAGAACATCGGATCTGAAACACCCACTCTGCCGATTTTAAATCCAAGCGGAACTTCGAGATTATAGGTTCTGAACTTTACTTTGGTGTTCAGCGAGTCATCGTATTGCGCAATAAATCCATGATTGACCAGTCCGATGCCCGTGAAAAAGCCAAACGACTGCGCCAGGTCGACATGGAAATTTTCGCTGAAATTCCACCACAACGTGAAACGTGGAACCATAGTCGGATCCTGTGTATCATCGAGCATGACGCCCGAAAACCGGTAATCGGATCCTGTCGTAAGATAAGTGTTTACCTGAGCTGACGCAAATACTGTCAGGAAAACAAACATAATAAGCAGCAACTGTTTTTTCATAGTGTTGAATGTCAGGTGAAACATTTTTTTTAGAAATCGCATCGCAGCTGAAAGCCGAAAATATTTTTCTTACTTTTTAATATTGATGCGGGCGTCGACGGCAACAATTTTGGAGCCATCTCCGAGCAAAGGATTGATGTCCATTTCGGCAATTTCGGGTGCGGCCTGTAGTAATGCCGACAAGCGTGTAAGAATTCCTGCGAATTTTTCCTTGTCAACCCCTTTCTGACCCCGGACACCTTCGAGAATTTTCTTGCCACGAAGTCCTTCGATCATCATCGTTGCTTCGGTTTTACCCAGCGGAGTCAATCCCGACGTGACATCTTTCAGAACCTCGACAAAAATTCCACCCAGTCCGCTCAGAATCAGATGGCCAAAATCGCCTTCGCGCGAGGCTCCTGCAAACAGCTCAACACCGCTCAGCATGGGCTGAATCAGGATGGCCGTGGTGTCTTTTATCTGCATCATACGACGGAATTCCTCCACCAGTTTTTCCTTGGTTTTCACATTCAGCACCACTCCGCCAACATCGCTTTTATGAACAGGGCCTACCACTTTCATTACGAGCGGATAGCCGATTTTTTCGGCAGCAGCCACCAGCACATCCTCGTTGTCGGATGTAGCTTCGCCGGCGCGCGGAATGCCGGCTGCATCGAGCAAGGCCGAAACATCTTCGGGCAATAGATAGCCGTCTTTAGCACCATCAACAATTTTGCGGATGGCTACAGTATCAACTTCAGGTGCGTCATCGGTTTCGAGCGGATCGGGTGTATTCATAATGCGTGCAAGCGCACGGCCGAACACAACCTCATCGGGGAAGAAAACATTGCCTTTGTCGACAAAATACTGCACTTCGTTTTTGGCGTTGACGATTGAAGGAAGTATCGGGAATATTGGTTTTTTAGCTGTTTTTAAATGTTGATCCAAAACATCATACACATCGAAAACCTCGAACAAACCCGGACTTCCGAAAATGACAGCAATGGCATCAATATCGTTGAATTTCGTTTCACAGGTTGTCAGAATATCATCGAGCTGCTGAGCGGTACCGGTTGCAAGGAAATCGATGGGATTGGCCACCGATGAGCCTGCAAAGAGACGCGACAGCAATTCTTTCGACGCTTCATTATCAATATGCGGCACATTCATTCCGTTCGAAGCAAGTGCATCGGTGAGCATCACCGAAGGGCCGCCGGCATGGGTAACGATGGCTACATTTTTTCCTGTGGGTTTTGGGAAATTGAATACTGAAGCAACAGCGGCAAGTTCTTCGCGGCCATAGCAGCGCACGATGCCAGCCTTACGGAAAAGCGCATCCACGGCGACATCGCTCGAGGCCATAGCTCCGGTATGAGATGAGGCTGCACGGCTTCCTGCATCGGACGAACCCGCTTTAACAGCGGCAATGCGACATCCCTTGCCGATAAGTGATTTAGCGTGTTTAAGCAGTTTGCGCGGTTTATTCACGCTTTCGATGTAGAGTACTTTCAGCGGCGAGCTTTCACCGGCCACATAAGAATTGTCGAGATATTCCAGCACTTCTTCAACACCAATCTGGGCGCTGTTTCCAACGCTCCATACCGAACCAAATGAGACGCCTTTCATCATGCAGCTTTCCATAATGAAAACGGCTGTTGCGCCGCTGCCGCTGATGAAATCAATTCCTTTGGGTTCGAGTTTAGGAATAGGATGCGTAAAAACAGACGTATGATTTGTATTCATCATACCCACGCAGTTGGGGCCAATGAGGCAGGCGCCGGCATCGTTGATGATTTTTACCACTTGTTTTTCAAGCTCTTTTCCGGCGGCATTTTCTTCGCTGAAACCGGCACTGAGAATAATAAAAGCTTTGGTTCCTTTTTCTTTTGCCAGTACCTCAACCGTTTCGGGGCAGAAGCGTGCAGCAATAGCCAGAATAGCGAGGTCGACCTGCGGCAGGTCTTTAACATTTGCGTGACATTTTACCCCCTGAATTTCGGGCTCCTTCGGATTCACAACATATAGAGAACCATTGAAATGATTATCGATGATATTTTTCAGAATCTTGCCGCCCGGTTTCTTTATATCCTGCGATGCACCGATTACAACAATACTTTTGGGATTGATGAGCTCCTTGGTAATCATATCTTTTTCTTTTTTTTGCGAAAGTACTTAATATTTCGAAATATATCAGGAACGGGCAGGTTACTCAAACAACACCAAGTCCTAAAACAAAGTGAAAAATCTTCAAAAAATGAGTCGGTAGGGATGCAAAAAAAATTTAAAAGAAATTTCAGGCAAAATAATTCTGCCCACGAAGCCATAAAACAAGGTTGAATCTCAAATACATCCATGCAAAAAATTAAATAATCAGGCCCATTGTTTTATAAATTTCATCTACATTTTTTGTAAAATTTGAGAACCCGGGAAAGTGTGTACAAATCATTTTTTAATTATTTGTGATGAAAAAAGTACTATGAATGAGATATATTTTGTATATTAGCCGATTATTTAAAACCCAGTTTATGAAACATCTGATTGCAATTATGTTGTTCTGCGGGATTGGATGGAATCTCCAGGCTCAGACCGATACCGTAAAGATTCCGGTAGATGACCCGCAAAAAGCAGAAAGAATGTATAATGAAGGAACCAAATTGTATGAAAATGGTGATTTAAAAAACGCCATTTCAAAATTTGATGAAGCCATCAGGTTGAAGCCGGATTTTGGCAAAGCCTTTTACAACCGTGGAATTGCAAAAATTGAATTAAAGGACAACAATGGAGCTGAAAAAGATCTGAACAAAGCCATTGAACTTGATCCTACAGCCAATGCTTATTTTTTCAGA
The DNA here is from genome assembly GCA_964429475.1 of uncultured Bacteroidaceae bacterium. GTDB lineage: Bacteria > Bacteroidota > Bacteroidia > Bacteroidales > DTU049 > GWF2-43-63. The sequence continues at coordinate 3,457 of CAYSCE010000285.1, forward strand.
GGAAAACTTGGTTATGACAAAAACAACAATGAGGCAGCATGGAGTGATTTTAAAAAGGCGCTTGAGCTGGATTCAAATCATGCTCAGACCTACTATTATGTAGGAAGCCTGTACTTTGATGAAAAAAACTATCAGGAAGCCATTGTAAACTATACCAAGTCGGCAGAGAAGGATAAGGACAGTTACACCTACGCTTATTCTTACAATGATATGGGAAGCTGTTACAAAATGCTTGAAAATTATGATGAAGCATTAAGGTGTTACAAAGAAGCCGCCAACATCAACAATAAGCTGGCGTTTGCTTTTAACAATGCCGGAAGTATTTACCGCAAGCTGGAAAAATACGACAGTGCCATTGAGGAGTTTACCAAAGCCATTGGTGCTGACCCGGATTACTACATTGCATATAACAACCGGGGCCTGGCCAAAATGGATAAAAAGGATTATGAGGGAGCCATTGCCGATTTCACCAAAGCAGCAGAAATGAATCCGGAATATGCATATGCATACAACAACCGTGGATGTGCAAAATACGGAGCCGAAAACTTTACCGGAGCCATTGAAGACTTTACCAAGGCCATTACAATTAATCCTGCTTTTGGAAATGCCTATATGAACCGCGGAAATGCCAGGGAAATGAATCGTGATCTTGAGGGCGCCTGCGCCGACTGGCACAAAGCCCAGGAAAATGGTATAACCAAAGCCGAAGGCTACATCAAAAAAGCGTGCAAGTAATTATTAACTCTGAAACATACCATTATGAAAAATATACTTGTAAGTCTCGTTTTTCTGTTCTTCATGGCAGGCCTGATGGCTCAAAAGAACGTAGAATTTGACAAAACAAATTTTCCGGACAATAAAGTCCGTAAAGAAGCCCTGAAAAATATTGAAACCGG
>CAYSCE010000286.1:0-4351 GCA_964429475.1 uncultured Bacteroidaceae bacterium
CGAGTGTTGTTGAATTGCGGTGTTTGTTGTTCCATAGTGAGTTGTTTTTATTTTGACGCAAATATAGGGCATTTTTGTAGATCTGAAAAAAAGAAAAGCCGACCTTCGAAAAGATCGGCTTTGCAGATTAAAAACTTTTTAAAGAGAGTAGAGAATGCCGATGTTAAAGCCAAACCAGTCAATATCATTACCGTTGTCGCCCATCACATAATTCCATTTAAATTCGCCGGTCAGTTCCATATTATCATTCAGCGCATAACCAATTCCGGCTTTGGGAGCAATACCGAAATGCAGTTCAGAATCTTTTGACACAGTGCTGCCAAATTTCCATTTCCAGCTGAAATTATACAAGCCCAGATCAAACCCCAGATATGGGCGAATGACATTGGTACTCAGGGTGTAGTCGGCAAAAAGCGTAATGGGCATGAGAGAGCACGAAAAATCATCATAGTCGGTTCCGAAATGATTGTAGCCAATGTTTAATCCGGCAGCTACATCGTCAGTGACCATGTAACGGGCACTGGCATTCAATCCCATTCCGGTATTGTATCCGCTGCTGAAGTCGCCCAGCGGAAACTGTGGGCCAGCCTGCAGCCCCAGCTGAATTTGAGCATAGCCTGCTGTAGCCATCATGCTCAGCACAATCATCGCGATAAGTCTGATTTTTTTCATAATTGGTGATGTTTTATAGTTTTGTGCAATATTAGTAATATTTTGTTTATCCGATTTTGTATTTTAGCGAAAAAAATCATGAATACTATTTTGCCTTTTTCTGTGATGATATTATTAGCTGTTTCCGGAATTTCACAAACTGTAATTCAGTTACCGGAGCCGGTTACAACAGGTGGAAAGCCTATAATGGAAGCTTTGAAAGATCGTCATTCGGGTCGCGAATTTACTGATACCATCATGCCGTTGCAACAACTGAGCAATCTGCTATGGGCTGCCTACGGCATCAACAGGCCTGAAGAACAGCGCAGAACAGCGCCTTCTGCACGCAACGTGCAGGAATTCGATTTGTATGTGGCTCAGAAATCGGGAGTTTATTTGTGGAAATCCGACAGCAATCAGCTTGAATTGGTTAAAGCAGGTGACTTCCGAGGCCGGTTTGGCCGGCAGGCATTTGTCGCATCTGCTTCGGTAGTGCTGATTTATGTAGCCGATTACGACCGCATGGGTAAAATGGAAGAAGACACCAAAGATTTTTACAGTGCGGCTGATTGCGGTTATATAAGCCAGAATGTATATCTGTTTGCTGCATCCGAAAATCTGAATACGGTAGTCATCGGATCAGTGGATCGCGAAACGGTGGCTGTTCTGCTGGGTTTGAAAGCGTCGCAGAAAGTGGTTTTTTCGCAACCTGTCGGCAAACCGTAATTTTTCCTCCATTGATTATCTGCAAATTTTTCCGGTTGGTAGGGACATTTGTTTCGATAGGCGGAAAGCTGTTTTGTATGACAGCTTTTTATTTAATTTAGCAGCAGATGAACTCATTTGTAACTACATTACTCATTTTACTGATACCGGTTTTTGCTCTTGCCCAAACCAAAAACACGGTGGCCGTGCGGACAGATATTACGCCGGTTATTGATGGTGATATTTCTGATGCCTGTTGGAAAGCGGCATCCCCGTCCGATCATTTTTTACAGAAATCACCATTTTACAGCAAGCCTGCCTCGCAGCGTTCAGAGGTGGTTGTGTTGTACGATGACAACGGAGTTTATTTTGCAGTCCGCTGTTACGACAATGCGCCCGACAGCATTCTGCGCCAGCTCGGAACCCGCGATGAAGACCTTAATGCTGATCGCTTCAATATTAAAATTGACCCGTACAATAATCACCTCGATGCCTATGTTTTTGGAGTGTATGCATCGGGACCGCAGGCTGACAGCCGCTTTCAGGATGCTGCCTTCAATGCCGTATGGAAAAGCGAAACCCGAATTGATGAAAAAGGATGGACTGCAGAGGTTTTCATTCCGTATAGTGCATTGCGTTTTCCAAAAACGGATGTGCAACTGTGGGGAATTCAGTTTGAGCGTTTGATCCGGCGTAACCGCGAAACAAACCAATGGGCACTTGAAGAACAGAATGCCAACAATGTGCAATTGCTTTGGGGCACGCTGAGCGGTATTCAGGGCATTGACCCACCGGTTCGTCTTTCCATCAATCCATACTTGTCTGCTTCAGTTTCTCATTTTCCGCATCACGATGCAAGTGTTGAAGATTATTCGAAAAACTTTGGCGGAGGCCTTGATTTAAAAGCTGGTCTTAGTGAAAGTTATACGGTCGATATGACGCTCCTGCCCGATTTTAGCCAGGTGCAAAGCGATGATGTGATAAATAATCTTTCCGCATTCGAGACTCAATACCAGGAGCAGCGCATGTTTTTTAAAGAAGCCGTTGATCTTTTTCAGAAAGGAAATTTATTTTACTCACGTCGCATTGGCCGCACCCCGCGCGGATTTTTTGATGTATATAGTCAGCTTGATTCCGGTGAAACAGTTATTTCAAATCCTTCGCAGGCACAGTTGGTCAATGCTTCAAAAATTTCGGGCCGTGGTAATAATGGTTTGGCTGTTGGATTTTTCAACGCCATTACACGAAACACCTATGCCGAAATCCGCACCAGTACAGGTGGAACACGAAAAGTGCTGACCGAACCTTTTGCCAATTATAATATTCTGGTGATTGATAAGGAATTTAAAAACAGCAATTCTTTTTACATCATCAACAACAATGCAATGCGCGAACGCCTGTACCAGAGCAGCAATGTGACGGGGGCCGGCACCGGCATTTATGTAAAAAAGAAAACATTTAAATTCTCTTTCAATACAGCCGTAACTCAAAACGATACAGCATTGTTTTCGGATCATGCCGTTGCAAGTGCCGGACTGGCGCATGCCACCTCGTTTTCGAAAGTCCGTGGCAACTGGACATGGACTCTTGGTCAAAGCACCCGCAACAGTCGCTTCGATTATGATGATATGGGCATCATGTCGATGAATAATTATCACAGCTATACTTTCACGTCGGCTTATGCATGGTACAATCCGGCACCATGGCTGAAGGAAATCAGGATGAACAATTATCTTGAATCATCTTACCGCCTGACTACAAACCGCTCTATTGGCAGCGAAATGATGGTACGACTGAGTATGCTCACCATGAAACATCATTTTTATATGTGGGGCGGATATGAGCGATCGCTCAGTCGTGCTTACAATTATTACGAGTCACGAAATCCCGCAATGCCTTACTACGAGCCACACTGGACATATGCATTTCTTGGCTTTTCCAGTTCATACAGCAAGCCTTTTGCACTCGACGGCGATTTCTCGTTTATTGCTGTTCCGCACGATGATTCGTATTCGGTTAATGTTGCATTGTCACCGTTTATTAAAATCGGAAATCGTTTCCAGCTGCGCTACGAATCGGGTGCTGAAAAAGTATTGCGCAGTGTGGGCTATGCAGGTGTTGACACCCTTGGAATGCCATTGTTTGGCGTGCGTGATGTGATGACCGTAAACAACACACTTTCATTGACCTATGTCATCCGCAACTACATGCCCATCACATTGCGTGTACGGCATTATTACAACGAAGGGCGCTACAACCGCTACATGACACTCGACGAAAACGGAGAACCCTTCATTGCTGCAAACGGAAATTATAATCACGATTTCACTTTCAATGCATTCAATATTGATTTTGTATATGCATGGCAATTCTCGCCGGGCAGCTCGCTGAGCCTGATCTGGAAGACCGGCATTCAAACGGAACAATTGCCCACACACATGAGCTATGTCCAGAATTTCCGTCACACCCTCGACAGCGATCAGTTCAATTCGCTCACGCTGAAAATTATTTACTATCTGGATTATCAGCAGGTGAGGCGGCACAAGGCTTAACGCACAGGGCACAATGCACAACGCACAATGCACAACGCTGTGCGAGTTGAAAGTCTTCAGGTTATCAAGTGAAAAGGCGACGTAATAGCTAAAAGCATAACGCGCAACGCTCAACGCCTACAGCTTAATGCTTAACGCTTAATGCTTAAAGACTGCGTTGAATCACAGATCCTTAAGCTTTAAATTTTTAAGCTTTAAGCGGTGTTTTTTAATGCGAAAAAATGACTATTTTTACCCTTCAAATTGTTTTGCATGAAACGGTATTTCATTTTTTTACTGATGGCTTTATCGCTGTCATCGTGTCATTTCGGGCGCATGATTATTTACAATGTGGCTGATGTAAACGATTATAAAAAATTTCCGCAGCTGCCTCTGCAAAAGTCGGAGCAGCCTTTTTATTTTGCAGAAAAAACGGTTGCAGATCTCGATACAGCGCTGTATCC
>CAYSCE010000287.1:0-4321 GCA_964429475.1 uncultured Bacteroidaceae bacterium
AAATCCACCTCAGCATCCGATCCTTTTTTGTCACGCATCCAGAAACTCCTGCGAGAGGTCACACGGTCATCCAGGGTAAGCAATTCCTGAGCTACACCCTGATCGTCAACCCGTCCGCGCCACACGTCCATAATATCGGGAGATCCGAAAACCTCTGATTGAATGCCCGCAACATAGTTTACTATGCCTGTGTCAAGCCACAAAAGTTTGGGCTGCCGCTTTGTTTCGGGATGTACCGGTAAAATGGCACCCGAAGTTGGGTAACACAACTCAAGCAACATGGTTTTTTCAAGTGTGCGAAAAGCTTCACCCATCTCACGGGCTTTGTAAGCCGATCCCGCAAATCCGGTCATCGAAATGGTCTGAGCTGCATATTTCCAGCCTTCCTGTAAAATCAAACCAATAACATGCTCCATCGTTTCATTACGGGCGTATTTCACAACATCGTCTTTGTATGATGTGAGCAATGAATCGAAAAGGCCTGAAAGAGAAACAATATCCTTGCTTTCGGAATATTCAGCAATTATTTCAGGCATGCCACCTACCAATGAATATCGGTTGAACAAGTGGCTGGCTTTCTCGTGCAGTGCGACTGGCAGGCTCATTTTATCAATGCTTTCAGCCAGCATTTTTTCACCTGTTGCATTCAGAAATTCCGGAAATGAACAGGGCCTGACGGCAAGAAATTCAACCCGGCCAACCGGAAACCGGATACTTTTATTCAGCATGCTTTCCGGCAATGAACCGGCTGCAATGACATAAATCCGGGACATATCTTCGTAAAAAAACCGAAGTCTGGCCACCGCTTCCGGCGAATTCTGAATCTCGTCAATAAACAACAACGTTTTGCCTTTCCCAACAGGGATATTACAATATAAATGTATGGCTGACATCAGGTCTTCCATGCCACTGCTCACCGAAAATAAATCCGCAGCGCGTTTGTCCTCCAGGTTCAAATGCAAAAATGTTCCGAATTGTTTTGCAAATACCTTCACCAGAGTGGTCTTGCCAACTTGCCGGGCTCCTCTCAAAACCAATGGCTTCCGGTTCTTTTTGTTCATCCACCGGTTCATGTTCTGAATGGCATTCCTGTCAAACATATGCATCTTTTTGATTTTCAACGCAAATATACAACATTTGTTTCAAAGTGACGGTGTTTTTTTGCATTTTTTGTTCCAAAGTGACGGTGTATTTTCACATTTTTTGTTCCAAAGTGACGGTATATTTTACTGATTTTTGTTCCAAAGTGACGGTATTTACAGTTTGTGACAACAAACCGAAAGCAATCGTTAGTCTTATTTGGCGGTTATTGAAATATGCTGAATTATTTTGCGTTTATAAACTGGTTATGAATTCAACAAATAGTTTTATTATTAAATCTTTGTCTCTATCACCGTTGAAAGGCTTAATCCCTGTCTACATAATGTGGGCATGTGAAACCACTTATGTAATTTCAACTTTTTCAAATACCGGTTACCCTGTCAATTACCGTGATCCGAAGATCTATGCTGCTTACCCGTTTGTAAGCGCCTGCATGACTGTATTATTCTTACTGCTTATACCTTCACTGATAGGCACAGTAACCGGTTGCTACTTGACATTAAGAAATATAAATTCCAAAACGAGAAAAAGTCTGTTATTTTATACACTGCCAATCATCCTGTTTATTATAATATCATTGAATATTACTTCGGAAAATTCCAACAGTGTTTTTGGCGCATTTTACTGGTTCGCTGATTGAGTGCCGATTTCAGACACATTAATGATTAATCTTTGATGAAATTTTCCAAATGCAAAAATCATCTCTGAAAAATTTGGTTTCAAAATTTGCAGCACATTCAAAAATATTTTTACATTTGTGCCATCTTTTCAAAAAAAGGTAACACATGAAAGTAAAACGATTCGGCGTATCACTCGATGAACAGATCCTTTCGGAGCTGGATCACTTTGTGAACAAGCGCAAGTTCCCGAATCGTTCGCAGGCCATCCGCTACCTGATATCCAATTATCTGGTTGAGGAAAAAACCGATGCCAATAAAATTGTGGCCGGCAGCATCATTCTGGTATACGACCACCATAAACGTGAACTGCAGACAAAAAGCACATCCATCCAGCACGATTATCACGACATTATTTTATCGGTGATGCATGTGCACATCGATCATCACAACTGCCTCGAAACCATAGCGGTGATGGGCAAATCGGCTAAACTTAAAGCACTTGCTGACCAGCTCATTGCCATTAAAGGCGTAAAACACGGAAAACTTGTAATCACTACAACTGAATAATTTTTTTTGACATGAAGGTAGCACGTTTTTATATTTTGGTGTCATTTGTGTTTCTGATTTCGAAGCTCACACAAGCGCAAATGCCCTTTATTACCGACGATGCAGGCACCCAGGGCATCTGGAATCATCAGCTGGAAATTTCATACGGGAATGATTTCGACAATACGCACCGATGCACCAACAGCACGGTTGAACTGGCACCTGTCTACACAATCGGTGTTGCAGAGCGGATTGATGTTGTAATCGGATACCCGTTTGTTTTTATCAATGAATTCGAAGACACTTCCGTTTCGAGAATTTCCGGGTTTTCGGATATCGGAATGGAGGTCAAATGGCGCTTTATAGAACATGACAAATGGTCGCTGGCCATCAAACCCGGGTTTTCGCTGCCAACCGGCAACAGCGCACTGGGGCTTGGAAACGGGAAACTGGGTTACTCGGGATTTCTGATTTCAACAAACTCTTTTGGAAAGTTGGTTATCAACACCAATGCGGGTTACATTCGAAATGAAAACCGGCACGGCGATGCCGAAAACATATGGCATGCATCGGCTGGATTTGATATTGCAGCCACCGATATCCTGCATTTTGCATTTAACGGCGGCGCTGAAAAAAATCCGGATGTGAATTCCGATACCCCCTGCGCATTCGGACTCATCGGATTGTATTATTTCCTCAGCGACGACAGCGAACTGGCTTTTGGCTACAAATGCGGCCTGACCGAAGCTGAAAGCGATCATTCATTTATTGTTGGACTAACTTTAAGATTTTAGTATTATGCATATTCCCGATGGCTATTTAGGACCCGAAACCTACATCCCGCTGATGGGCGCGTTTGTAGCTGCAGCAGCGGTGGCTGTTGTTAAAGTGAAAAAGGAAGTTGCCGCTAAAAACATTCCTTATCTGGGAATGGCTGCAGCATTTTCATTCATCATCATGATGTTTAATCTGCCCATCCCCGGAGGCACCACCGGACATGCCGTAGGAGCGGCAGTGATTGCCATTCTGCTTGGCCCATGGGCTACAGTAATGGCCGTTTCAGTGGCGCTCATCATCCAGGCACTGATTTTTGGCGATGGTGGCATCACTGCCATTGGCGCCAACTGTTTCAATATGGCTGTATTCATGCCGTTTGTAGCGTATTGGATATTCAAAATGTTCCGCATGAAATCGGAAAAACCCCGACGCATTTTCTTTGCGGCATTTGCAGCCGGATACATCAGTCTCGTACTTACAGCAGTTCTCACAGCTGCCGAATTCGGCATTCAGCCACTGATTGCAACAGCTGCCGACGGCAAAGCACTGTATTGTCCGTATGATCTCTCCATTGCCATTCCGGCCATGGCCATCGAACATCTTGTATTATTCGGTGTTGCTGAAGGTCTTGTCACTGCATTTGTTGTGCGATACTTTTTCAATCATGACCGCGAAAATATTTATGCCATGCAGAAAGGAAAACGACATGAATAAACTACAAAAACGAATTCTGATTTTTTTGATGGTTCTGATCATTCTCACACCCATCGGGATTTTTCTACCCATGGCATTTGACGCCGGAGACGCGTGGGGCGAATGGTCGGCCGATACCGTCGAAAGTCTGATCGGCTATGTGCCCGAAGGCCTGCAGAAATATTCCGACACATATCAGGCGCCAATCGCTGATTATTCTATGAATGCCGATGATCCTTCACTTGGAAATCAATCGGGGTACTACATCCTTTCGGGACTTATTGGCGCCGCTCTGACACTGGGCGTTACCTGGTTGCTGTCCAAAATGATAATACGGAAATGAGTATTGAGTTCCCCGCATTTCTGACAGAGCCAAATCCGGCTGTCAAACCTGTCACCAACAGGCGTAAAAGTCGCATGCCGTTTTTGGATAAAACGCTGAAAACCGTTGCGGGAACAGTAAAAACAATGTATGTTCATTCGGAAACAGGAGCTCGTGATAAGGTGTTGTTCCGCATAAATCCGCTGGTAAAGTTTTTTTCTTTCATATTTCTCATTGTCTCCATCAGTCTTGCACACAGCAT
>CAYSCE010000288.1:0-4320 GCA_964429475.1 uncultured Bacteroidaceae bacterium
TAATGCGGGCGGCAGCTGATTGCCGCGGAATTCGCCCAACACAGCGCCACTGGTATGATCGGTTACTTTTACATAATCGGTCGAATCGAGGTCGAATTCAGTAAATGTCAGAATCATGGGTTCGCCCGAAGCCGGTTCAATTTTCCAGCGGCAGAAATTGTTGCCATGATACATATAAGGACCAGAGCCATCTTCGATGGTATCGGATTCGGCAGAAACATTTAAAAGCGACGTGCAAAAAGCGGCCGGAGTAACAATACTGTACGAAAGTAAAAATCCGCCGGCAGTGTCTGAGGCATTGCTTGTAAAGGTTACCAGCACACGGTTTCCGCTTGACTGAATCATGGAAGGCAGCGAAGAACCGCTGTAGGAGCCAAGTACAGGAGCTGAAGTGTTTTCACCGTTGTAAATGGTAACCACATCATTGGCCAATTCGGTGTCGAAACGGTCGAAAGTAAGTTTAATGGCAGAAGCGCTGTCTTCGGGAGCAATGAGCCACGAACAGTCGGTATTATTCTGGTAGCCAAACAAAGGACCGGAGCCGTCGTCGATGGTGCCATCGCGCGAGGTCAGCGTGTCGCTTCCATTGCAATAATACGGATACGGACCTTCGGGATACATATTAATGACAAGCTCATGCATCAGTGTAAAATCGGAACCGGCCGGCACCAGATTGCTGGTATAGTAGTAGCCATCGGCATAGCCGCCCCAGCCCCAGTTGAAGTGAAAGAAGCATGAATCCTTATATCCATCAACAACAAAGGCATGACCCATTACATAGTTGGTATCGCTCCAGCCCGCATAATACATGGGTATTCCGCGATCGAGGTGACTTATTGCAACACTGTCCCAGTTTAATGAAACTGAATCGCGGAAAAGGTATTGGGTTGAATCGGCATAGCGGAAAAAAGTTTTGGACACATGTGCTGCTTTATGATTGTTCATGCCGCTTCCGTCGGGACCATAATGCATATCAACGCCAACGCCGATGTTGTAAATCAGTTCAGCAGTTTCAGGATTGGTGCGGGTGAGTACATTGGCCATTTCGTTGAAATTGTAATTGGCTGCCGAATAATCAACGGTGAGTGTGCCATACACCGTATCCTGGCTGGTATAAGATCCGGTGCCTGTTTGGGGCCAGCGGAAATAATTCATGATTTGTGCGAGTGCAGTAGCCACGCAGCCTGTAACACATTTTCCATCGGGGCCATTGGCATCGGCCGGACAAAATTCATTGTAGTAAGTAGGCTGATTCCATTTGGTGGTCAGCAGCGGACCGACCTGAACAACCGGCAGGCGGATATCGCCCATGGCATAATCGGCCCATTGTTTCCTGCAGTCTGCATTGTAAGTATTTTTCTGTTTATTGAGCAGATAAATCTGTTTTGAATACTGTTCCATCCACCAGTTGTGTGCGGTATTTTTACTTTCCTGCGGACAAAATCCGGTAGGTGAATAAGCCAGAACCGGCACTGTATTTTTGCTGGCCGAAACAATCACAAAACCTTCCGGAAAAAGATTGTACACATAATATGTGGTAACATGGTTCCATTCGCCGGTATAGGAATTCATAAGAGACGCACCAACACCGGGCTGCAGGCTCTTTGCGGCAAACTGTAACGCAACATATTCAGCTTCGTCGGGCGAAACTGATTGAGACTGAACATTGGGAGCCGCGCACAGGACAAGAAAAATGAGCGCAGCTACAGATGCGGTCAGAGAACGAAATGTATTCATGGGGGAATTGAATTATTTTTCGAGTTGTTTGATCAGTTTACGTGTCATCTGGCGGATAAAAGGCATCAGATCGTCTTCGTTTACCAGCGTCAGGCGGCCGTTTTCCATCACCACACGACCTTGAGAAATAACATGGGTGATATGTTTGGATTCCATCCCAAAAATCATATGCATGGCCATATTGTCCGGCGTAACTTCTTCGCTGGAAGGGTAATTGAAAATGAGCAGATTATTGTCGGCATCGCCGCAGATTTTATTACGCTGGAAATAATCGTTGCCGGTACGTAGCCGTCGGACAGCAATCACCGGGTCGATATGATCGAATCCCTGGCCGGCCAGGAAAGCCATTTTTGCACTACGCATCATGTTGCAGTGCAGGCCATCGGCGCCCAGCATAATATTATCACCGATACCTTCGGAATTAAAGAATCCGACATTGCTGCGCAGATTGCTTTCCATATTTTCGACCACGTAGACGCCGCTTTTATTAATAAGTTCGGCTTCTTCGTTCGAAAGATGAATAGCGTGGGCGAGCACCGTTTTGGTACTTTCGAGTACACCGGCGTCGTACAGACGTTCGACAACGGTAACGCCATATTCTTTGAGGCACTGTTCCTGATCGAGGGTGTTTTCGGCCACATGAATATGGATGCCGGTTTTATGTTTCGAAGCGAGTTCCACAGCGTTTTTCAATGTGGTTGAGCCAACGGTAAAACTGGCATGCAGGCCAACCAGTCCGGGGCGGTTCGACAGCCAGCTGTCGGTATAGTCAAGACCTTCGTCGGAGGCTGAATAACTTTTTCGGTCGCTTATTTCGAAGCAGGGCAGGAATTGTAAACCAACTTTTTTGAATGCTTTCTCGATGGTTTCGAGCGAGCCGCGGATGTAGTTCTGACTTGAATGGTGTTCGATCACGCAGGTGGTGCCGTTTTTTATGGCTTCCATGGCTGAATACAGCGCGCATGCTTCGAGCACTTCGGCATCGAGGAAATGATCTATTTTCCAGGCGCCGGTTTTCAGGCGAAATTCAAAATCATCGGTGTTGGTTAGCTTGTGCGTGCGGGTTAGACTCACATAGCTATGATGATGAGCATTGACAAAGGAATGCATGACCAGTTTGCCAAAGCAATCGATAATTCTTACATCGGTTTGATTATCAAGCAAATCGTTTACATCGGCACTGGTTGAAATTTTTCCTTTCGGACCTTCTTCAACCAACACGTTGGTAAACAGTATTTTATTTTGGCGAAAGTCGAAAAAATTGGCGTTTTTTAAAATAATTGACATTTTGCAGTTATTAGAAATTTACCTTTATGGTTTTCATCCATCAAAGGTTTTTCAAAGATAATAAAATATTGTTTTATGAATTCGAAGATAGATGATATTTACAAATTTCTTGAGAGTGCCGGGGACAATCATGTTTCGGCAAAAAAAGTCTTAGAGTATCTGGATGTATTGCAGCTCAGGCAATTTGGCCAAAAGCATCATGATCAGTTTTCGGAGTTGCTGGAAGGATTTTCGTCAATTAAAGATATTCAAAGCTTTTCTGATTTTTTATCAGGTTTTCTGTATTCGGTTATAGGGCAGCAGGATGCCATTACCGTTATTTCGCTCTGCAACAATGAAAACACTGAGTTTCACACTGTGTCAATGGCAGGCGGTCCGGATTTACTCGGAAAAGTCGGACAGCTGACAGAATCAGGCCAATTGAAGCTGGCCATGAAAAACAGTCTGGATGATTTAGCTCCCATGTTTGAAAATCGCCTGCTGAAGATAGAATCGTTGTATCATTTTGTACATAAAACGATTCCTGAAGATGCGTGTGCCTCAGTTGAAGAATACATCAATCTTCATCATTTCTATGGTTATCCTATCAGTGACGGACAAAAAATCATTGCGATCATTTCGATTGCTGTTTGCGATTGTTTGTCTGAAATGAAATTCATTGAGCTGGACAGGATGATCCGGTTTGCGAGGCAATTCTTCATTATGCTGTTCAATTTTCAGCGGTGCGATTATCTGAACCGTCAGCTGACTTCGGTATTTGACGCGACAGACATGGCATTCGGACTTTTTTCGAGTGATGGACATTTGATTAAAGCAAACAATTCATTCAATTCGTTGTTCAAATTCTGTCAATCTCCGCATTTGTTCGATCCCGGTTTTGCAAAGGTTCTAGGAATCAAAAAAGTTGAACTGCTCAAACAAGGCTGCGAAGTATCGATGGATGTTTCCGAGAATGTGTGCGGAGAAGCACCATTACTTTCAGAGTATGCGCGCGGAAGAATTGTTCCGGTCAAAGCAATCGATCAAACCAGTTCATTTTTTATTTTCATTCTGCACTCCCGAAAAGCAGAATTGCGGATTCTGGAGACAGTGAAAGAAAATGAAAAAAAATATCAGCGTATTTTCAACCATATTCAGGACGTTTATTTTGAAATTAAACTCGATGGCACCATTCTCGAAATCAGTCCGTCGGTATATCATTATACGCAGTTAAAATCTTCGGATCTGATTGGCACCAATATTCTGGCTTTGTATGTCGATCCTAAGCGCCGCGAAGATTATGTAAAAGAAATTTCT
>CAYSCE010000289.1:0-4300 GCA_964429475.1 uncultured Bacteroidaceae bacterium
CAAAAATTTTTGCTTTGACTGGTCACGTGGCTAATACAGGACTTATTGAAGTTCCGTTTGGCACAACCCTCAATAAAATAATTTACAGCATTGGTGGCGGTGTTGAAAATAAAGCTCAGGCTGCAGGCCATAAAAAGTTTAAAGCTGTGCAGGTGGGTGGCCCTTCAGGTGGTTGTATTCCGGAATACCTGTTCGATACCATTGTGGACTATGACTCGGTGACTGCTACCGGAGCCATTATGGGTTCAGGTGGTCTTGTGGTGATGGATGAAAACACCTGTATGGTCGATATGGCGCGCTTCTTCCTTGATTTTACCCAAAAGGAAAGCTGTGGAAAATGTACTTTTTGCCGCGTCGGATCCAAACGTATGCTCGAAATTCTCACTCGTATTACGCAGGGTGAAGGGCGCGATGGAGATATTGAATTACTCGAAGAATTGAGTCGGCAAATTAAATTAAGCAGCTTGTGTGGTCTTGGCCAAACGGCTCCCAATCCCGTTCTTACAACACTCAAATATTTTAAACATGAGTACGAAGCGCATATTAAAGACAAAAAATGTCCTGCGCATAGCTGTAAAAAACTGCTGACCTATACCATCGAAACCGACAAGTGTACGGGCTGTACCGTATGTGCAAAAAATTGCCCGAGCAATGCTATTTCGGGCGAACGCAAGTTGCCGCACCTCATCGATCAGGCGCTATGCATCAAATGTGGCGTATGTTTCAGCAAATGTAAATTCAGCGCAATCACACTGTCATAAACCGGTAAAAAGAAAATCATGGATACGATCAATGTTGTTTTAAACGGAAAAAATGTTCTGGCACATAAGGGTGAAAGCATTCTGGATCTGGCCACCCGTATGGGCTATCATATACCTACATTATGCCATGATCCGCGTCTGGAGCCGTTTTCATCGTGCTTTGTGTGTGTGGTTCATGTCGAAAACATGAGAGGTTTACAACCTTCTTGTGCGACAAAAGTGGCCGAAGGAATGGTGATCGACACCGAGCGTGAGGATGTGAAGAAGAGTCGTAAAATGGCGCTGGAACTCCTTTTGAGTAATCACTATGCCGATTGTATAGGACCATGCAAGGAAACCTGTCCGGCCAATGTCGATGTGCAGGGATATATTTCTTTGATCGAAAAAGGGCTCTACAGCGAGGCTATAGGACTTATCAAGGACCGCAACCCTCTGCCAGCAATTTGTGGTCGTGTGTGCGTGCGCCCTTGCGAACTGGCTTGCCGACGCAATTTGCTCGATGAAAACAATGGAGTCGGTATTGATTATCTCAAACGTTTTGCTGCCGATCAGGATTTAAAATCAGAAAACCATTATCGTCCTGAAGTTGCTCCTGCAACAGGAAAGAGTGTTGCCGTGATTGGCGGTGGCCCCGGTGGTTTATCAGCTGCATACTGGCTGGCACAAAAGGGGCATCATGTCGATATCTTTGAAGCAATGCCACATGCAGGTGGATGGCTGCGTTACGGAATTCCCGAATACCGCTTGCCGAATGCACTCATTGATCAGGAAATTTCTACTATTACCGAACTTGGTGTGAATATTTTTACCAATAAAAAGCTGGGCGAAAATATTTCATACAAGGACATTCAGGAAAAATACAACGCAACAATTCTGACCATCGGCTCGCAGAAAGGCGCGCTGGTAGGCGTTGAAGGCGAAGATGCCGACGGCGTTTTCAGCGGAATTGATTTTCTGAAAAACATGGAAGCTACGGGGCAGAAATACGATTTTAAAGGAAAGAAAATTGTGGTGGTTGGCGGTGGAAACACAGCTATGGACTGCTGTCGTACATCGCGCCGTTGCGGATCGGAAGAAGTAACTGTGGTGTATCGCCGTACCGAAGCCGAAATGCCGGCCAATCCGATCGAAATTCATGAGTCGAAACTCGAAGGCGTAAATTACATGTTTCTGACTGCTCCGGTAAAAATTCTGAAAGACGAAAACGGGAAATTGAAATCCATGGTCTGTCAGAAAATGGAATTGGGCGAACCCGATGCATCGGGCCGCAGACGCCCTGTTCCGGTGGAAGGATCGGATTTTGAAATTGAATGCGATTATATTTTAGCGGCCATCGGACAAAAAACGGATGTCAATTTTATCAACGATATCAATGAATTTGCTTCAAACGGTCAGTTGAAAATAACCAAATGGGGCGATATTGAAGCCAATAAAGAAACATTGCAAACCGGCATTCCGGGCGTGTTCGCAGCAGGTGATGGTGTTACCGGACCTGCCACTGCCATTGCCGCTATTGCACAGGCAAAACTGGCTGTAAACAGCTGCGAACAATTTCTGAATGGATTACCAATTGTGCCTCCTGCAAAAGAATTTTTCAGCCGTAAGGAAAATTTCCGTCAGCAGGAGAAGCATGAATATGCCGGTAAATTTAAGCATCAGCTGCGTGAAGAAATGCCGGTGCTTGATCCGAAAGACCGCATGAATTTCACTGAAGTTGAACTTGGTTATGAATCAGAAGCTGTTGCGAAAAACGAAACAGCCCGTTGTCTCGAATGTGGCTGTGGCGCTGTATACACCTGTGATCTGAAAAAACATGCAACCGATTACAATGCCAATCAGATACATTATGCGGGCTCATTCAAAGAGTACAAAGTCGATTTTTCGCATCCGTATATTGAAATCGACAACAATAAATGTATTTTGTGCGGTCGATGCATCCGTATCTGTAAAGAAGTGGTCGGTGCTGAAGCGCTGGGTTTTGTGAATCGCGGCTTTGAGACTTATGTTGCTCCTGCCATGGCGATGAGTCTGAAGGATACAAAATGCGAAAGTTGCGGTATGTGTATTTCGACATGTCCAACCGGGGCCATGTCGGAAAACAAGCTGTTTAAGCCGGGTCCGGTGAAAACAGAATCGTTTAAAACCATTTGCAATTATTGCTCGGTTGGCTGCGAGCTTGAAGTACAGCATCGCGGAGGATTTGTATATGGCGTGAAAGGTTCGAAAGGTCAGGTGAATCAGGGCGGAAATCTGTGTAACAGCGGTCGTTTCGGATATCAGTACATGAATGATGAAAATCGTCTTCTTAAACCACGCGTGAAAGAAAACGGCTCTTGGAAAGACATTGAGTGGAGCGAAGCGTTTGAAATCATTGCGAAACAACTTAAATCTTCGAAACCATCGGAATCTGCATTCACTGTCGGAGCGCGACTTTCGAACGAGGAGCAATATTATATTCAGAAGATTGCCAGAGCCGGTGTAAAAACAAATAATATTTCTTCCTTCCATTATATGGAACGTGGAAAAGGGTATACCGAAAACAGTATGGCAAGCGTTCCGTTCAATGAACTGAAATTTGCAAGAGCCATCTGGGTGCTGAATCCGGAGATGATCAAATCGAATGGTGTCGCGGGTTTTGCGGTACAGGTGGCAAGAAATAAATCTGAAATTCCTGTGACTTTAATTATTGAAGGTGATAACCACCTGATGGATCATAAGGCTGACCGCATCATAGCCGTGAAATCGCGATATGCATTCATCAAAGCGATGAATCATTATCTGCTGACTTCAGGAAAACAGAATGCGTTATTCATCAACGGCCGTACCGAAGGATTTGATGCGTATAAAAATTCTTTACTTAAAGAAAATTATGCGTCATTGATTGCCTCATCAGGACTGGCTCAGGATGCACTTGAGTCTTTAGCTGACGAGTTCAACAACATTGCTGAAACGGTGATGATTTATACCGAAGCAGGAACTTCATCTAGTTGTGCCATGGAAATCAACAACCTGATGCTCTTATCCGGAAAGCTTGGAAAGACCGGCTCAGGCGTTGTTGCGCTGAAGTCGAAAAACAATTCGCAGGGTTTGCGCGATAATGGAATTTGTCCGAAAACCGCTCCAGGAGGCCGTAAGCTGATGGATGCAAAATCCGATCTGGAAGCATTATGGCAGGTCAGTGATTTGTGTGTTGATACGGATTTCAGCATCAAAGAAAGATTGAGAAGCGGAGCCATTAAAAATCTGTTCATCTTTGGCGAAGACCCGATTGGAACTGCGATGAATGCAGATGAAGTGAAATCACTGATTCCGCAGGATTCATTTGTGGTTGTGGCCGATTATTTCATGACCGCTACTGCAGAAGCTGCCACACTGGTTTTACCAACGGCATTTCCATTCGAAACCGGAGGTTCATATACCAATACGCAAAGAATCATTCAGCGATACGAAGCTGAGATGAAGCCAAAAACCGGAAAGAGTAACATTGAAATGCTGAATGGCATTGCTGAAAAGTTAGATCTGATGCCATTTTCAACGAC
>CAYSCE010000290.1:0-4279 GCA_964429475.1 uncultured Bacteroidaceae bacterium
GGTTCTTATATTGGCCGGAACGGTGGAATGTCGTAACACTCCGCTATTTTGAGACAACCCCAACAGTACAAACTAATCAGACTACATCCAAACTCAATAATTTTGTTTTTATCTTTGAAAAAATTATGGAAAAAGCTGCGCGATGAATCGTGACTTAAATTCAAAAATTATGAGAGCATTTTTATACCGTCCTCTTTTTGCTGCCATCATATGTGTTTTTATCAGTTCATTTTCATTTGGACAAAACCTGCTGTACAGCCGGCATTCGGGCTACTATACCTACATTTACCGCATTACCAACGATGAAGCAAAAAATATTTATAAAAACGATTTATACATTACCGACCGTTCGTATTTTCACACGCTGGCCGATTCTTTTCCCAGCGACAGCGAGTATACGCGGCAACTTCCACCGGGTCATTATCTGCGCACCGGACTTGTTGAAAACAAGCAAAGTGTCTCCATTACAACTGTGCGGAGCTTCGATGTTTTTATTCAAAACAATACGTCCGATTTGTGTGTGCAGGTGACCGATCTGAACGGAAAACCCATCCCGGATGCCATCGTGAAAGTGCATCACAAAAAACTGAAATACGATGCGCGCAAAAAACTGTTTACCGATAAAAAATCGAATTGCCAGGGTGTGCTCGAAGTCATAGTGGGAGCCAATACTCAGTATTACAATCTGGATCGTGAATTCAGTAATTCTGCTGTCAGACGCGCATACCTCACCGTGTTTTACCGCACGCCGCTGCGCTATGTGTGGGTACCCGTCAGATATTTTGTGTTTCTGCCCATCGATGGTGTGCGCTCGATTGTAAAAGGTTGGGCCGTTGGTTCTATCCGGCAGACAAAATACTGGTATGCTGTAATTAATGAAGGAATGTATTATGCGTGGCAAAAAATAAAACATCCCCGGCGATTCCATCATTATAAAGAAAATGTCAACGGATACATCGTGTTCGATAAGCCGCAATACAGGCCGGGAGACACAGTTCACGTAAAATCATATCTGACGAACCGGCACGGAAAACCTTTACAAAAAGAACTAATCATTTTTTTAAGAAACAGTGGTAAGGAGCATAAGATACAGACCATGCAATCCCATCGCAAAGGTGCCTATACCAGTACATTTGTATTGCATGATTCGCTGCAGCTCAGGCTGACTGATGTATGCAATATTGAACTTCGCGATAAAAAGGCTGCCATCTATAAAGCCAGCGAATTCGATTATCACGATTACGAACTGAAACGAAACAGCCTCCGTGTCGACTGTGCGCAAAAGGAGCAATACCGCGGTAATCCGTTAACGCTGAAAATAAAAGCCACCGACGACAACGGACTCAATCTGCAGGATGCAAGGGTTGAAATTGTAGCGCACGCAACAAGTGTCCGGGAATATTTTAAACCTGCTGTGTTTGTTCCCGACACATTAATATATCTGAATCAGACTTTAAATCCGCAGGGTGAAACCGAAATTCTGCTGAATGATTCAATATTTCCGGCTGCCGATTTCACATACGAAATTACAGTCGATGTGCGCACTTCAGACAATGAACTCAATTCGAAAAAAATAAAAATCAAATATTACAACAGTCCGGGACAAGCCGAAATTTCGCTGCAGAATGATTCGCTCAATATCCGCTACATCGAAGACGGATTGTCGGTTTCGCACCATGCAACCGTAACAGCAACCGATGCATTCAATTTTAAAACGCTTGTGTACGAAGGCGACATTCCATACACACTGCCGCTGAATCCGCGCATGAAGAAATACAGTGTGGTGGCCGGCAGCAGCAAAAGCGAACTCGACATCAGTGAGAAAGAAGCAGGACTGATTTGTTACGGCACACGACAAAACGATTCATTGAAGCTGAGTGTATATAATCCTTCCAACATTGAATTCACCTGGGATTTGTATTACCGCAACAGGCGCATCCAAAGCGGCAGCGGAAAACAACTTCAGCTGAACATGAAAGATATTTCGAAAGGAAATTATTTCATCAGCATCAATTATATCTGGGCCGGCGAAGTAAAAAACGAAAGCCGGCAGTTGAAACTGATGGATAAAAATCTGAATGTCACCATGCTGCAGCCCGCTGTGGTATATCCTGGACAAAAGACCACCATTGCCGTAAACGTAACCGACCATCGCGGAAAACCGGTCAAAGACGTTGATCTGACCGCATTTTCGGTGACGAAAAAATTCAACAATAAAGGACCGGAAATATCCTATTACGGAAAATTCCGCAAGCCAAAGCGACTCATCAACAGCTTTGAAATGGATGCAAACGCTTTTTCAAAAAGAAAAGAAGAAACCGCTGATTATGCGTTCTGGCGCGATAAAGCAGCCATTGACACCATGTTGTATTATCAGTTCAGCTATCCCGGCGACTCCGTTTTTCGTTTCGAATATCCGCTTCAGGACTCCATTACACAGTTTTCTCCTTTTGTTTTTTCAAATGGAAATAATATTCCGGTTCATGTAATTTATGTCGACAACAGCCCGGTATATTTCAGCTGGACAAATCATATTCAGCCCTACTCTTTCCGCATCGACAGAGGGTTTCATCAGATTGTGCTGCGTACAGAAAAAAGCTGGATTACCATAGACAGCATGTATTTCAGCGAAGGACAAAAACTGATTTTCAGTGTGGATAAGTCCCTGAACAACGCACAGGTTCATAACGTAGAAATGCCATTCGATCTGACTTCTTCCGAAAAATTGTATCTATATCCGTACATCATGCCTGTACAAAATAATTTCACTTCCGGTTTTGCGTGGATGAAAGCGAATGATCGTATACAGCTACTGGCAACACAAAATACACGACGGACACTTCTGCTGGCTGGCCCCGTATCGGGACAGGTTGAACTGATCGTTCCCGGTAACTATCAACATACATTTATCCATGAAGCTCAATTTGAATACGAATTCGCTAAAAACCTGATTAAGATGCGAAGCGCTGGCAGCAGATTATATCCGGATCAATTATGGAAATATAACTGTGAAAATAGTTTAAGGGACGCGGTTCTGACTGAAAAAATGATGCAGGACATGTGGATAAGTCAGCAGGAACGAAAACAATTCGACAGCCTTAAATTCCAGGAACGAGCCATGGCTCTGAGCTTAAGCGGCCTGCTCCAAATTTCGTATGAGTATCATTATGTAAAATCACCTTTGTGTTGTGTGCTGCAAAATTTAAACGATACTGCTCTTACAAGTGTTTATCCCGGCGGAGCTTACCAGTTCAATAATCTCGCTCCGGGCTTGTACCGTTTAACCATTGTGTTTCCCGACAGAAAATATCTGATTGCAGATTCAATTCGAATTAAGGCAAACGGTATCAATCATTATCAGATAAATCCATTCTTGCTTTTAAATGATACCGTACAGTACAGACAAATTTTTAAGTTGATTAAAAGATTTTCCGAAAAAAATCTGGCGCAGCTTAAACAAACGTCCATGTCTTTCGAAAATAATTCCAACACAAATTGTACAGGAAATGCCTGTGGTTCGTTGCGCGGACAAGTATCAGATGCTAAATCAGGTGACCCGGTGCCGTTTTGCAATGTCTATATAAAAATGGCAGACGATAACCTCATTGGAGCCCAGACCGATTTTGATGGCTATTATCTCATTAAACCAATTCCTCCGGGTAATTATAACGTAACTTTTTCATCGATCGGATACGGTGAGCATATCATTCAGGATGTCCGGATTTTTAGTAATAACACGCAATTACTCGATGCTCAACTGGAACCGGGCCAAAGCCTGCAAGCCTGCAATATCATGTGCTACAATCCAAATTATGAAGTGACTACAGTCAACCGCCTTTGCAGTGTTGAATCCATTTCCATAATGCCTGGAAGGGATGCTTCAAGTATATCAGGGAATATTCCGAATGTGAAAGGAGAAGCCGTTACTGTTGGTGGCGTGTTTTCATCAGATGGCTCCATGGGCTCTATTCGCGGCGATAGAACCAATTTATACATTGATGGAGTACAGGTACGCGGCAGTCGGGAACTTCCAAAAAGTGCACTTGTGATTGTTGACGGTTATGCATTCACCGGCGATTTCGCAGCACTGAATCAGCTGCAGGTGATGCGCATTGATATTCTTACGGCGGAACAGGCCGCATCAAAATACGGCGACGAAGGAAAGAACGGCGTGGTGGAAATTCTGACGTTGCAGAAAAATCCTGCAGGCGACACTGAACGCGGTGCCTGGTACGATGCTGAATTTCTGACCGAAGCAGAAAAATCAGGCTCGGTGCGC